>JAEZBU010000298.1 GCA_023426855.1 Pseudomonadota bacterium
CCCGACACCCGCTTCCGCATCTGGTTCGAGATTGAAGCGCATGCGGCCAACGCCATGGCCGAGATCGGGATGATCCCTAAGGAAGCCGCCCAAACCATCTGGGACAAGGGCTCGGCTGCCACATTCGACGTTGCCCGTATCGACGATATCGAGCGCGTCACCAAGCATGACGTCATCGCCTTCCTGACCCATCTGGCCGAGCATGTCGGGCCGGACGCCCGCTTCGTGCACCAGGGCATGACCTCGTCCGACGTGCTGGACACCTGCCTCAACGTTCAACTTGTGCGCGCAGCCGACCTGCTGCTGGCTGACCTCGACCGGCTGCTGGCTGCCCTGAAAACCCGCGCCTTCGAGCATAAGAACACGGTAACGATCGGCCGCAGCCACGGCATCCACGCCGAGCCGACCACGTTCGGCGTCAAGCTGGCCTACGCCTATGCCGAGTTCTCTCGCGCCCGCACACGCCTGGAGAATGCGCGCGCGGAAGTTGCAACCTGCGCGATTTCCGGCGCGGTCGGCACCTTCGCGAATATCGATTCGCGTATCGAAGAATACGTGGCGGCCAAACTCGGGCTGACGCCGGAACCGGTTTCCACGCAGGTCATCCCACGCGACCGCCACGCCATGTATTTCGCGACGCTGGCGGTGGTCGCCTCGTCCATCGAGCGGCTGGCGATCGAGATCCGCCATCTGCAGCGCACCGAGGTGCTGGAAGCCGAGGAGTTCTTCTCCGAGGGCCAGAAAGGCTCGTCGGCGATGCCGCACAAGCGCAACCCGGTGTTGACCGAAAACCTGACCGGCCTCGCCCGTATGGTGCGCGCCTACGCCCTGCCCGCCATGGAGAACGTGGCGCTCTGGCACGAGCGCGATATTTCGCATTCCTCAGTCGAGCGCATGATCGGCCCGGATGCCACCGTGACCCTGGATTTCGCGCTGAACCGCCTCGCGGGCGTCATCGAGAAGCTGATGATCTATCCGGAGAACATGCAGCGCAACCTGGACCGTCTCGGCGGTCTGGTGCATTCGCAGCGCGTACTGCTGGCACTGACCCAGGCCGGCGTTTCGCGCGAGGACGCCTATCGGCTGGTGCAACGCAATGCCATGCCGGTATGGCGCGGCGAGGGCGATTTCCTGACCCTGCTGTCCGCGGACGCCGAGGTTTCCGCCAAGCTGTCGCGTGCCGAACTCGAGGCGCTGTTCGACCTCGGCTACCATACGCGCCAGGTCGACACCATATTCCGCCGGGTGTTTGGCAATTCCTGAGATAACACCCCATGCGTAGTTCAGAAGTCGATATCCTGATCGTCCCGGGCTGGACCGGATCGGGCCCAGATCACTGGCAGACCCGCTGGGCCCGCAATTTCAAGACAGCCCGTGTGGTCGAGCAGGACGAGTGGCATAAGCCGATCAAGGACGACTGGGTTGCCCGCATCGTCGAAGCCGTCGATGCGGCCACTCGGCCGGTTGCTCTGGTCGCGCATAGCTGCGGCGTATCCGCGGTGGTGCACGCAGCACCTCAGCTTGCCGGTCGCAACGTCGTCGGCGCCTACCTCGTCGCTCCGGCCGACCTTGAAGGCACCGACGCATGGCCCGCGACGGACGGCGGCTTCACGCCACTGCCCAGCGAGCACCTGCCGTTTCCTTCAGTTGTCGTCGCATCGGCGAACGATCCGCACTGCCCGATCGAACGGGCACGCGCGTTCGCGGAGACTTGGGGCGCGGAACTGGTCGAGGCAGGCGAGGTCGGTCATCTCAACACCGACTCCGGCCATGGTCCGTGGCCAGAGGGGCTGATGCGCTTCGGGCTGTTTCTGTCACGGTTGAACACAAACGCGTGAGACTGCGCCGCCCTTCGCATTGCGAAGGAACAATACCTTGCAATCACCGCTTTTGGCAGCATTAGTCGGAAGCCGAAATCAACTCAAAAATCCAAGAGGTCCTGCCAATGAGAGCCACCACATGGCTTCCGTCTCCCCTTGCCTTTTTGATGATGATGGCGACAGCCGGGGCACTCGTGGCTGCCCCGCCCGTTCCGAACCCAGCTGCCGAGGAGGAGCGTCCCAAACTCGACGTGCCATACGTGCCAACGCCGGACGCCGTCGTCGATCAAATGATGGAGTTTGCTGCTCCGACGAAGGATGATTACCTGATCGATCTCGGCTCTGGCGATGGTCGCATTCCGATTACCGCCGCAGAACGCTTCGGCACACGCGGCTTCGGTGTCGATCTGGATCCGCGCCGCATCAGGGAAGCCAACGAGAACGCGAAGAAAGCCAACGTCACTGACAAGGTCACGTTCCGCGAAGCCAATCTGTTCGACACCGAAATCCGCGACGCGACGATCCTGACGCTCTACCTGCTGCCGGCCGTAAACCTGGAACTTCGGCCGCGCATTCTGGATGAGC
This sequence comes from Pseudomonadota bacterium, assembly GCA_023426855.1. Taxonomy (GTDB): domain Bacteria; phylum Pseudomonadota; class Alphaproteobacteria; order Rhizobiales; family Hyphomicrobiaceae; genus ZC4RG25. The sequence goes on from JAEZBU010000298.1 coordinate 2,406, forward strand.
TTCGCCCTGGCACACGCGTGGTGTCTCACGATTTCCATATGGGCGATTGGGAGCCAGACCGGCTTGAGAAAGTCGGCACAGTCAAGACCGTCTATCTGTGGATCGTCCCCGCCAAGGTGCATGGCAAATGGACGGTGACTGACAAACAGGCCAACCGGGAATTTACACTTGAGCTGCAACAGACCTTTCAGCAGCTCCAGGGCAATGCCACGATTGACGGCCGATCGGTTCCACTGACTAATGCGCGCATGGAAGGCGAGCGGATCGTTTTCGAACTGGCCGATGGCGACAAGCCAAAAAGCTACGAAGGCCGTCTGGTCGACAAGGTCATCGAAGGCGAAGGCTGGCAGGCAAAGCCGGCTTCCTGATCATGGCCACTCAGGCATGCGTTGACGTCTAGAAGGATAATCACGTGGCATCGGCCGATCACCAAACCAAAGTGGACAATCGGCCAAGCTCGCCAGTCCAGGAGACGCGCACACAGACGCTATCGGTTCTGCAGGCGAGTTCGATGCTTGTCGGCATCGTCGTTGGTATCGGCATCTTCCAGACGCCGCCGATCATTGCCGGCAACGTGCCGAACGAGGCGGCGTATATTGGCGTCTGGATCGCCGGTGGCCTTCTGACGCTCATCGGCGCGCTGTGCTACGCCGAGCTGAGTTCGACGTACCCGAGTTCCGGCGGAGAATACCACTACCTAACGCGCGCCTACGGCAAGCCGCTGAGCTTCCTGTTTGCCTGGGGCCGCATGACAGTGATGCAGACGGGCGCGATCGCGGCAGTCGCATTCGTTTATGGTGACTACGCCAGTACGCTTTTGCCCCTCGGTTCGTATGGAGCGGCCATCCACGGCGTGATGGCAATCCTCGTGCTGACTTTCCTCCAACTCGCCGGTACGGAGCTGAGTGGCCGCGCACAATTCTGGCTAACGGTGCTGACCGTCGTGGTGGTGGGTCTTGTGGCGCTTTGCGGCTTCATCGCGGGCCCGCAGCCATCCACGGCCGAACCGATCAGCGGCAGCGGCGCGATTGGTCTCGCCATGGTGTTCATTCTGCTGACCTACGGCGGCTGGAACGAAGCCGCCTATGTCTCCGGCGAAGTGAAAGATCCCCAGCGCAACATGGTGCGCGTACTTCTGCTCGGCACTGGCGCCGTGATGGCTATCTATCTCGTGGTCAACATCGCGCTTCTCTACATGCTCGGCATGTCAGGTCTGCGGCAGGCCAGTGCGGTGATGACACAGCCGATCGCTCAGGTATTCGGCTCGGCTGGTGCGGTCATATTCGCACTGATCGTCTGTATCGCTGCGCTGAGCACATTGAACGCTACGATATTCACCGGCGCGCGTAGTGCACAGGCTCTTGGAAATGACTTCAAGACATTCGGCTGGCTCGGAAAATCCAGTTCGGCAAATGGCACACCCGCCAATGCGCTCATCTTCCAGTTGGCCATCGCACTGGCTTTGATGATTGGCGGGTCGCAAGCGCGCAGCGGTTTCAAGACCATGGTGGAATACACCGCGCCGGCGTTCTGGACCTTCATGCTGCTGATCGGCGTCTCAGTGTTCCTGTTCCGCATGCGCGAGCCGAACCGCCCGGTTGCCTTCCGGGTGCCGCTGTACCCGCTGCCGCCGCTGATCTTCTGCCTGACGTCGCTCTACCTGCTGGATTCAAGCATCAGGTACACCGGCACAGGCGCGCTGGTCGGGATCGCGATCCTGGCTGCCGGCATCCCGCTTTACCTGTACGGCCGCGCCCGGGGCTGAACCAGCGCTGCAATACAAGTGCAGGCAGCGGCTACGTTACGACCGCCGCCTGCACGTTATTTCGGACATTAGACCGTCGGAATATCCGACACGCCAACCGACTTCGCCGTGTCGGTGATCGCGGCCCAGGTCGTCGCGTCGATCGGGATGCCCTTGGCGAGCCGCTGCGCACGAGAACGCTGCTCCGGTTCGCCGGGCACCAGAACCTCGCCGCCGGCAACCGCTGGCCGCGCACTCTTCACCCACTTGAGGAAAGCATCGACCTCGCGTTCGGCGGCTTCCTTACCGGCGATGCGCTCAACATCCATGATGATCGACAGCATGTTGTTGTGGGCCTGCTGACGGGAGGGATGACCGTCGTGACCGCAACCACCGCCACTGAACGCGCCAGCAAAGATATCGGCGAAGATCGCCAGCCCCGAGCCCTTGTGCAGCCCGAACGGCAGCAGCGTGCCCTCCGGCGGTCCATACAGATCGTTGGGATTGATCGACGGATTGCCCTCGCCATCCAGGATGCAGCCCGCCGGTAGATCGACGCCCTTGTTCTTGGCGACAATGACCTTGCCCTCAGCGACTTGCGACGTGGCGAAATCGAGCACGACCGGGTCCTGACCGGGCCGAGGCATGCCGCAGCAGATCGGATTGGTCGAGAAGCGCCGCTCGGTGCCGCCGAATGGCGCCACAGCCGGGCCGTAATGGATGACATTGACGAAATGCACCGACGCCATGCCGGCCGCCGCGCACTGCTCCGCCCAGTCGCCGATGCGGCCGATATGATGCGCGTGGCGCAAGCCGATCAATGCGACACCGGCCTTGCGCGCCTTGGCGATACCGATGTCCATCGCCTCGGTGCCGATCACCTGACCGTAACCAGACTGGCCATCAAGGACCGCGAACGCATCGCTCTCGCTGACCACGCGCACGTGCGTATTCGGGCTGACTTTGCCCTCCTTCAGCCAACCGATGTATGCGGAAACGCGCACCACACCGTGGGAATCGTGTCCGGCGAGATTGGAACTGACGAGACGTTTGGCGATCAGCTCTGCTTCCGGCCTCTCGGATCCGGCTTTCTCGAAGATCCGTGCAATGAACGGCCGAAGGACGTCGGCTGAAATATCGGGCATGGTGTTTCAATCTCCCAGGAACGTTTGTTGTTCCAAGAAAATGTAGCGCGGCCGGGGCCGGATGCCCATACGGCTCTCCGCAGCCCTCCTAACTCAACCACCGGCGATTTACGATGAGACGCGAGACATCGCACCTCAACGCATGGCGAGTGCGCTTCCAAGAACAGAAACGCCCAGGCTCTTTGAAGCCCGGGCGCGATAGGCAGTCGTGGCAGGCATCCCGCGTTGCCCCCCCGTCTTGCGGGAGGCGAAACGCAAAAACGATCACTCCTTGGCGCGTTCGACGTAGCTGCCGTCCGCCGTCATCACGACGACCTTGGTTCCGGCCGCGATGTGCGGCGGCACCATGATGCGCACGCCGTTTGAAAGGATCGCCGGCTTGTACGACGACGATGCCGTCTGGCCCTTGACTACCGGATCGGCCTCAACGATTTCGAACACCACGCGCTGCGGCAGTTCGATCGAAACCGGGTTACCCTCGTGCAGCATCACCGTGCAGGTCATGCCTTCCTGCAGATAAACCGCCTGATCGCCGATGATATCCTTCGAGACAGCGATCTGGTCGAAGGTCTCAGGATGCATGAAGGTGTAGCCGGACTCGTCTTCGTAGAGATAGTTCAGGTCACGCTCTTCCAGATAGGCGCGCTCGACCTGCTCCGTCGTGCGATAGCGCTCACTCACCTTGACGCCATCGGAGATGCGGCGCATCTCAAGATGCGTGACGGGCGTGCCTTTGCCGGGATGGATGTTGTCGGCCTTGATGACGACGCACAGCTTGCCGTCGATCTCGATGACGTTGCCCTTGCGGACCGAGCTTGCGATGATCTTTGCCACTGATGATGTCTCCGTTCTCTCGTGCCGGTCCGCGACCGGCCAGACAGCGCGGCGGTGCAGAACTGCTATCAACTCGCGGCGGTTCATAGCGCGATCAGGCTTCCATGTCCAAGGCTCGCCGATCACGCACTACCGGCCGGTGAACAGCAAAGCACGCGCATGAGTGGTAAATCGCCTAGTTCGCCTTCCCCGTGGTGGGACCGCGCACGTCATCAGGATCGGCGGCCGTTCCTGGCAGCGCGAGGCCGTATCAAGCAGGCAATGCGGCGCTGGTTCGAGGACAACGGGTTCATCGAGGTCGATACCGGCATCCTGCAAGTGTCGCCCGGTAATGAGACACATCTGCATGCCTTCGAGACCGCACTGCTGAGCCCGGACGGGCATCGCAACCCACTGTATTTACACACGTCTCCGGAATTCGCCTGCAAGAAGCTGCTAGCGGCGGGCGAACGCCGTCTGTTCACCTTCGCACCTGTTTTCCGCAATCGCGAGCGTGGCGCCCTGCATCACCCGGAATTCACCATGCTGGAGTGGTATCGGGCCGGTGAAGACTACGACGTGCTGATGGACGACTGCGCCGCGCTGCTGCGTGTCGCGGCGAAGGCCGCGGGCGCGACGCACTTCACGTTCCGCGACTGCACTGTCGATGCTGCGCTGGCGCCCGAGCGCATTACGGTTGCAGAGGCTTTCTCAAATATGGCTGGCATTGATCTGCTGGCCACGACGACGTTGGAAGCAATCGATCGCGACAAGCTTGCCGCAGCCGCTATCGGGGCAGGCATCCGGGTTGCCGATGACGACACCTGGGCCGACATCTTCAGCCGCGTCATGGTCGAACGGATCGAACCGCAGCTCGGCGGTGAACGCCCGACGATCCTCGATGCTTACCCGGTCAGCGAGGCGGCGCTGGCCCGTCCGAAACCGGAAGATCCGCGCGTTGCTGAACGGTTCGAGTTGTACGTCTGCGGCGTCGAGCTGGCCAACGCGTTCGGCGAACTGACCGACCCGACCGAACAGCGCCGCCGCTTCACGGAGTCCATGGCCGAGAAAGATCGCATCTACGGTGAGCGTTATCCGATCGACGAGGACTTCCTGGCGGCGCTGGCGCAGATGCCCCCGTCATCCGGCATCGCGCTCGGCTTCGAACGACTGGTGATGCTGGCCACCGGCGCCAGACATATCGACCAGGTGCTCTGGACCCCGATGCCCGGCTGATCCCCTGCCCGACCTTGACATTGCTGGATAAAACCCGTCCCAACAGCGTATGAGCAGGATCGACAAGAGCATCACGAGCGCCGAAGCGCTGCGCGACGCCGGGATTATCGGCCCCGATGCGCTGCCTGCGCTCGAAGCCGTGGCCGCGCGCTATGCCGTCAGCATCACGCCTGCGATGGCGGAACTGATCGATCCCAACGATCCCGACGATCCGATCGCCCGACAGTTCGTGCCCGATGCGCGTGAAAGCATAACCACGCCCGATGAACGCCATGACCCGATCGGCGACGACGCCCATTCGCCAGTGCCGGGCATCGTCCATCGTTATCCCGACCGGGTGCTGCTGAAGGCCGTCGGCGTCTGCCCGGTCTACTGCCGTTTCTGTTTTCGCCGTGAGATGGTTGGTCCCGGCCAGGGCGAGACACTCACTGGCGAGCAACTCGCGGCCGCAATGGACTATATCCGTCAGCGACCCGAAATCTGGGAGGTGATCCTCACCGGCGGCGATCCGCTGATCCTGTCACCGCGACGCATATCCGAACTCACTGCGACGCTCGGCGCGATCCCGCACGTGAAGGTGATCCGCTGGCATTCGCGCATTCCAGTGGTGGATCCGGCGCGCGTGACGCCGGAACTGGTCGCTGCGCTGAAAAACTCCCCCACCACGGTATGGATCGCGATCCACGCTAATCATCCGCGCGAGTTCACACCGCAAGCGCGCGCCGCCTGCGCCCGTCTCGTCGATGCCGGCATCCCACTGGTCAGCCAGACCGTGCTGCTGAAGGGCGTCAACGATGACGCTGAGACACTGGCGACCTTGATGCGCACTTTCGTCGAATGCCGCATCAAGCCTTACTACCTCCACCACGGCGATCTCGCGCCCGGCACGTCGCATCTCAGAACCACGATTGACGAGGGGCAAACGATCGTGAGGCAGTTGCGCGGACGCGTGTCCGGACTGGCGCAGCCGACGTACGTGCTCGACATTCCGGGCGGTGCAGGCAAGGTGCCGATCGGGCCGACCTATCTGCAGGCCGAAGATGCGGCCGGATACACAGTCGAAGACCGCGTCGGCAAGCGGCATTCCTATAATCCCGGCGATCCATCGGACGCGCAGACCTGAAGGCACACCCGTCGTTACCGCAAAACGCGCGCGCCGCGCTCTAGGGTCCTTTCGGTTCAGATGGAAACGGAGACTTTCAACCGGGCCACAGTTGTCATCCCGGTGCTTGTCACCGGGATCTATCCAACTGCAGGTGTCGACGCCAGCCGAGAGATGGATCCCGGGCACAAGGCCCGGGATGACCAGGACGGGATAACATTCGACCTAAATCGGAAATGCCCTAGTGCTTCTGGAACGA
>JAEZBU010000335.1 GCA_023426855.1 Pseudomonadota bacterium
CCTTTGAGCCGTGGCGTGGGGGATTCTATGCCGACGGGCTGACGCAAAAACGCGAGCTGGAGTTCGCCAGCCGCAAGCTGACCTCCATCGAGATCAATGGCACCTACTACGGCTCGCAAAAGCCGGAGAGTTTCGCCAAGTGGCACGACGAAACGCCGGACGACTTCGTGTTCGCGGTCAAGGCGACGCGTTACGCGACCAATCGCCGTGTGCTCGCCGCAGCAGGCGAGTCGATCGAGAAATTCTTCAGCAGCGGGCTGATGAATCTCAAGCGCAAGCTCGGGCCGATCAACTGGCAGTTCATGGCCACCAAGAAGTTCGACCCCGAGGATTTCGAGGGCTTCTTGCAGCTCCTGCCGAAATCAGTCGACGGACAGCCCATCCGGCATGCACTGGAAGTCCGCCACGACAGTTTTCGCACGCCGGAATTCGTAGCTCTGGCGCGCAAGTACGATGCCGCGATCATCATTGCCGGAGATTCCAAATTCCCGCAGATCGCCGACGTTACCGCGCCGTTCGTTTATGCGCGCATCATGGGCAGCACGGAGAGCGAGGTCGCGGGCTACTCCAAAAAGGCGCTCGATCAGTGGGCCGATCGTGCCCGTGCCTGGCTGGCGGGCAAGGTCGCCGAAGACCTCAAGGCCGTGACGCCGCAGAAAGCCGACGGCATCGCGCGCGATGTGTTTCTCTACGTGATCAGCGGCCACAAGGAGCGCAATCCCGAAGCCGCCATGCAGCTCATCACGCGGGTCAGCTAGGGCATTTCCGAGTTAGGTCGAATGTTGTCCCTTCCTAGTCATCCCGGGCCGTGTGGCCGGGATCCATCTCTCCGCTGGCATCGACACGTGCAGTTGGGTGGATCTTGGTGACAAGCACCGGGATGACAACTGTGGCTCGGTTGACGTCGCCGTTTCCATCTCAATCGGAAGGACTCTAGGCACGCGAGGCGTTACAGCCGCGCAAGCCGTACCACCACCTCTCCCGCCGCATTGATCAGCACAAGCTTGTCCTGCTGCGCATCGAAACGCCATCCGGCCGCTTCTTGCAGGGCGGCGTGGAACTTTTGTTCCTGGTCCATCACGGCCGGCGTGCAGGCTTTGCGCGTTCCGGCCAGCGCGCCGAAGCCCAGCGTCGCACCCGTGACAGTCACCTTGCCCATGTACCGGTTGCAGCCACCAAAGCCGCTCACGCTGCCGTCAGCTGACACTTCGAGGGTGGTTTGCAGCCGATCGATGACGCCGCCGCCGTTGATATCCTCGGCCAGCCACCGGCCGGCGGGCGGGGTTTCAGCGGCCGTGACCGGAACAACCGCGAGCGCGGTTATCACGCCAAGTGCCATGGCGACCAGCTTGTACTGAACAGGCATTGCCCCTCCACTTACCATCAACGCCACAAGGCGCCGACGGCATATCAGCTTCTTAGACAGTGGAGTCATCTGGGGGATGGCGCAGCCGCTTCAAGGCTCGCGTTGTTGCGCCGCGCGCTATTTGAAGCCGTTGCCGGCGACGGCCATCGGCAGCGGGGATGAGGTGTGCACCGCCTGACCGTTCGCTATGGCCAGACGCATCAGAACCTCTTCCGTGAAGTCGCGCATCGCCTGGCCGGCTTCACCCGGATATTTGGCCTGATACGACCGCTCCAGACTAGAAAACCGCGCTGCGTTCTGCATGGCGCTGATGCGCGGGATGGCCGCTTCGAAGCAGCGGTTCTCCGGATTTTCCTTCAGCCAACGGTGGTACTCGTCATCGACCAGCGACGAGCGATCCTTCATATTGATCAGCACGCCCAGGTTCTCTGCGAAACCCATCTCCGGATTGAGCTGCTTGAACCGGCGGAACACTTCCAGCCCACATGACGACACATAATCCGGCTTGGTCGGCGAAATGTGGAAGTCGCATTCCCGCAGCCAAGACTCGGTCAACACCGAAAGCCCCGGCGGGCAATCAATCAACACGATCTCGAATACGGAGCGCAGGTTGTTCAGCAAACCGCGAATGGTCGAACGCAGCTTGGCGTGCGATCCCTCACGTGAGACCTCGCGCTCCAGCAGCGTGAGTTGCATGTCACTCGGGATGAGATACACCGAGCGCGCGTCGTCGATGTCCGACACGCCCCGAACGACGAACTGCGGCCAGTCGACGGGGTTATTGTTGAGGACCGAGGCGACGAGGAAATCAACCAGCGTCAGCCCGTTGCCCTGCAACTGATGCAGACTGGCCGGCGTCATCAGCATCGAGCTGATGCTCGCCTGAGCATCGGAATCGATCACCAGGACGTTCTTGCCGTGGAAGGCTGCCAGAGTTTCCGCCAGCGCAAGTACGATCGTAGACTTGCCGACCCCACCCTTGGTGTTCATGATCGCGATCGTATTACGCATCGTCTCCACGAGTCATATCAATGCGAGCGCCTTGGGGCCATCTTCGCCGCGCTGCGAAAAATGCCATGTCGGCGCTTCAAAAAAAAGACCTTAAATGTCAAATCGATCCGCGTTCAGTCACTCTACCGTTTCGTGCTATCGCGCGCCATCGCGTGATACTCCCGGTTGGGGCGCATATCGGTGGCAGCGGCAAGCCGGTTCGACATGTTGTAGAAGCTCGCAACGGCTGCGATGTCCCAAATGTCGCGATCCGAAAATCCTGCCTTACGTAACGCCTTCCTGTCGGATTCTTCCATTTTGTCGGGTTGTTCGGTTAATTTGACAGCGAAGTCGAGCATCGCCTTCTGCCGTTTGTCCAAGTTCGCTGCCCGGTAATTCTGGCCGATCAGTTCGCCAAGTTCGGGATTTTTGCCGCGCTGCCGCACGGCGGCGCCGTGGGCGGTCAGGCAATAGTGGCAGTGATTGACCGCACTGACCGCCACCGCGATCATCTCGCGCTCCAGCTTGCTCAGTCCGCTGTCGCCCAGCATCAGGTCGTCGACCATGTCGATGAAGGCCTGCAGCTTGACGTTGTCGAACGCGTAAGCGCGCAGGACGTTGGGCACGAACCCCAGCTTTTCATCGCACTTGGCAAAGTAGGCCGCGATCTCCGGGGTGGGCTTTGCATCCGCTCCAAGATCGAGGGCAACGACAGCGTCCTTGGCTTGTGACATTGCAGCCATACTCCTCTGCGCATCTGGGTCACGCATCGCTATATGATATGATCCGATGCAGCCTATCGCGTGACCTGGCCGATGGGCAGTCTTCTCTGGATGCACCAAACCGGAACGCAACCGATGGCCTTGGAATTGCCTCTCGAAGACACCGATACCCTCAAGCAGATCGAGCCGCATCTCGGCGCCTCCAAGCTTCTCAGGTCGTTTTCATCCCTCCTGTTTGCGGGGGCGCCCGACGGCATCGATCAATTCACACCGGAAGCGCTGGCCGGACTCGCACGCGATGGCTTCGCGTTCGCGGAGCAGAAGCCGAACGGTCGCCACAAGATCCGCTGGCAGAAGCTCGCGCTCAACACACGCCACGGAACGCACGCGTTCACGGCGATCGAGATCATCAACGATGACATGCCGTTCCTCGTCGACAGCATCATCGACGAACTGCAAGCGCGCGGCCTGACGGCGCGGATCGTGTTGCACCCCATCCTGAAGGTCGAGCGCACGTCATCCGGTGAACTGTCACGGATCATCGGGGCAGGCGACCGCAACTGGGGCGACGGCAGCCAGGAAAGCTGGATCCTGATCCTGCTCGACCCGATGGCGGCCGATGATGCCGAAGACCTCACGAACACGTTGTCGGGTGTGCTGGATGACGTCCGTGTCTCGGTCATGGACTGGCGCACCATGACGGCGCGCGTCGACCAGGCTGTCCGGACCTTGGAAAAGTCTCCGCCGAGCATCGCGCCGGGCTTGTTGTCGGAATCCCTGGCATTCTGCCGCTGGCTGCTCGAAGGGCAGTTCACGTTCCTTGGCCTGCGCGAATACAAGCTGGTCGGCAATGCGCAAACCGGCGAACTGGTGCCTGTCGAAGGCAGCGGGCTTGGCGTCCTGCGCGATCCCTCGCTCAACGTGCTGAGCCGGCGCGGCACGCCGTTTGCGATGACACCGGAAATTCGCAATCACTTCTTCACGCTGCAGCCGCTCATCATCACCAAATCCAACATCATGTCGCGCGTGCATCGGCGCGTGTTCATGGATTACATCGGCCTGAAGACCTACAAGCCCGATGGCTCTATCAGCGGCGAGTTGCGCCTCGTCGGCCTGTTCACGTCGCAGGCCTATACCCAAGCTCCGCAGCAGATCCCGTTTCTCCGTCACAAGGTCGCGACCGTGCTGGCGGAATCCGGATATCCGCCCGGCAGCCATGCCGCCAAGTCGATCGCCAACGTCCTGGCAAACTTCCCGCGTGATGAGCTGTTCCAGATCGGCGAACAGCGCCTGCTGACCTGGGCGCGCGGCATCGTCGAACTCGACCTTCGGCCGCGCGTGCGCGTGTTTGCCCGGCGTGACCGCTTCGAGCGCTTCGTTTCGGTGCTCGTCTATGTGCCGCGCGATCGCTTTTCGACAATCGTGCGCGAGCGCATCGGAGAGGATCTGGCCCAGGCCTACAACGGCCGCGTAAGAGCCTTTACGCCTTTCTTCCCCGAAGGCCCGCTGGTGCGTGTTCATTTCATCATCGGCTTGAAGGATAACGGGCGCCCGGACGTTTCCGATCAGGAACTCGAGGCGCGCATTACAGAATCCACGCGGACGTGGGACGACCAGCTCACTGACGCGCTACGTCAGGGCAACGAAGAACTGGCCGTGCTTGCGCCCAAATATCTTGGCGCATTCCCTCCAGGATACACGTCAAACTTCAATGCGGCGCGCGCGCTGGAGGATGTCTCGCGCATCCAGCGGCTTTCTCCGGACAATCCGCTGGCGATCGACTTTCATTCCGAAGATCAGCAAGGCGGACGACGTGTCCGCGCCGCGATCTATCGGTTCGATCAACCGATCCCGCTGTCCGAGCGCGTGCCGGTTCTGGAGAACTTCGGTTTTTCTGTCATCGACGAACGCAGCTATCGCGTCACCCCGCGTTTCGCGAGCGGGGTTCGCGAGGTCGCGCTGCACGACATGGTTCTGGAAACCGCCCATGGCACGCCGATCGATCTCAAAGCACATGACGTGCGCATGGAGATGGGCTTCCTCGCCGTATTCCGGGGCGATGCCGACAACGACAGCTTCAACCAACTGATCATTTCAGCTTCGGCGGATTGGCGTGAGGTCGCGATGCTGCGCGCCTACTCCGCTTACATGCGCCAGATCGGATCGACGTTCGGCTTGCGCTATATCGCCGAAACGCTGAACCGTCACGCCGGAATGGCCCGTGATTTCATCGAGTTGTTCCGGACGCGTTTCGATCCGGATCTCTTCGAGGCGATCGAGGAGCGCGGCGAGGCGGAAGGCGCAATCCGCGAACGCATCGACGGCGCGCTGGCCAACGTCGCCAGCCTCGATGAAGACCGCATCCTGCGCCAGTATGTGAACCTGATCATGGCGACGTTGCGCACCAACTTCTTCCAGCGCGATGCAGATGGCTGTCCGCCAAAGACCGTGGCATTCAAGTTCTCGCCGAAATCGATCGATGCCCTGCCGGCGCCAAAGCCCTATCGCGAGATCTGGGTCTACTGCCCCCGTGTCGAAGGCGTGCACCTCCGCTTCGCGCCGATCGCGCGCGGCGGCATCCGCTGGTCCGACCGTGCGCAGGATTTCCGCACCGAGGTGCTCGGCTTGTCCAAGGCCCAGCAAGTGAAAAACGCGGTGATCGTGCCGGAAGGCGCGAAGGGTGGCTTCCTGCCCAAGCATCTGCCCCGCACAGGCAGCCGGGACGACATCAACAAGGAAGCTGTCGCGGCTTATCGCATTTTCATTTCGGCGATGCTGGATATTACCGACAATATCGTGGACGGACATGTGGTGCCGCCCAAGCGCGTCGTGCGCCATGATGGTGACGATCCCTATCTGGTCGTCGCCGCCGACAAAGGCACCGCAACGTTTTCCGACTACGCCAACGAATTGGCCCAGGCGCACAACTTCTGGCTCGGCGACGCCTTCGCGTCGGGTGGCTCCGCCGGCTACGACCACAAGCGCATGGCGATCACCGCGCGCGGCGCGTGGGAGTGTGTGAAGCGGCATTTCCGCGAGATGGACATCGACATCATGACGGAGCCGTTTTCCGTCATCGGCGTCGGCGACATGTCGGGCGACGTGTTCGGCAATGGCATGCTGCTGTCGCGCGCCACCAGGCTCGTGGCCGCCTTCGATCATCGCGACATCTTCATCGATCCTGAGCCCGACCTGGAAAAGAGCTACGCCGAGCGCAAGCGGCTTTTCGATCTGCCGCGATCGAGCTGGCAGGACTACGACAAATCGCTGATCTCCAAGGGTGGCGGTGTGTTTTCGCGCGCGGCCAAATCCATTCCGATCTCACCGGAAATGGCGGCACTTCTGGGCATCGACGCCGCCAGCATGACGCCTGCGGAGCTGATGCACACCATCCTGAAGAGTGAAGCCGATCTGCTTTGGTTCGGCGGCATCGGCACCTATATCCGCGCGTCGCACGAATCCCACGAGCATGTCGGCGATAAAGCCAACGACGCCATCCGCGTCACCGCAGCGGAAGTCCGCGCCAAAGTGATCGGCGAGGGCGCCAACCTCGGCGTCACGCAACCCGGTCGCATCGAATATGCGACCCGCGGCGGCCGTTTGAATACAGACTTCATCGACAATTCCGCCGGCGTGAATTCCTCCGACCAGGAGGTCAATATCAAGATCGCATTGGGTCCCGTTGTGGCGTCCGGCCAGCTCGAACCCGAGGCCCGCAAGGCGCTGCTCGCGTCGATGACGGAGGATGTCGCCGAGGCTTGCCTGCTCAACAACTATCAGCAGTCGCTGGCGATCAGCCTAGCCGAGCGCAGTTCGGTTCGTGATCTGGGCTATCTCGCCCGTCTGATGCGAGCGCTCGAAGGCCGCGGTATCATCGATCGCAAACTGGAAGCGCTGCCAAGCCGCGCGGAGATGGCGCAGAAGCAAGCCGCTGGCGTTGGCATGACCCGACCCGAATTGGCCGTGCTATTGAGTTTCTCTAAAATTGCGCTGTCCACGGACCTCATCGCCAGCACGGTGCCGGACGATCCGGTCTGCGCGCCAATCCTCACAAACTACTTCGCACCCGTGCTCCGCGAGAAGTATCTCGAGGAAATTCGCACGCACCGCTTGCGCCGCGAAATCATCACGACCGGGCTGACCAACGCGATGCTCAATCGCGGCGGTCCCGCGATGGCGGTGCGACTTGCCGACGAAAGCGGCTTGGGTGTCGACGACGTCGCAACCGCATTCATTGCCGCCACGGCAATTTTCCATCTGCCCGATCTGTGGCATGGCATCGATCAGCTCGATGGCAAGATGCCGGGCCAAGCCCAGCTTGAGCTGTACGCGCGGGTGCAGGATGTCCTGCTTGAGCAAGTCGCCCACCAGCTCCGGCACGAAAGTGGCGCCGAGCTGGCTGCCACGATTGCAGCACATCGCGCCGGCGCCGACGAACTGGCGGCAAACCTGAACGACTGCGCAACATCGCAGCAACTCACTGCTCTGACCGAGACCAAACAGCGCTACGAGAATTATGGGGCGTCTGCCGACATCGCCTCGCGCGTTGCCCTGCTGGATCTGCTCGGCCACGCGCCGGCTGTGACGCGACTGGCGCACGAAACTGATCGCTCCATTGTCGATTCTGCACGCATCGCCTTTGCCGCGGCCGACTATTTCCGCCTCGATGAGCTGAAAGCCAAAGCCGCCACGCTGCAGCTCCGCGATTATTATGATCGCCTTGCGGTCAACGGCGCGATCCACACGCTGGAAGCAGCGCGCCGCGCGCTCGCCGCTGAAATTCTGAAAGCGCCGGGCACGGCGGATTTCGCAGCGTGGCAATCCGCTCACGGACAGCGGCTGGCGCGCGCCAAGGCATCACTTGACGAGATGATCGCATCAGGCGAGGTCACTGTCTCGCGACTGACGGTGGCAGCATCGCAAGTGCGGGATCTCGCTAAGGCCTGACGTCGCGGCGCGCGATCTGGAGGGGGGTGAGAGTGGGCTCAACAGACACGGCCGCACAACCGGCGGCCGTTACCACATCCGCGCCGGTGCGCGCATTGACCGGCTGGGTTCTGGTCGATTGGGCACTGCAGCCGTTCTATACGCTGGTCCTGACGTTCCTGTTCGCGCCGTACTTCACGACCGCGGTTGCCAGCGATCCTGTGCATGGCCAGGCCATGTGGGGTTATGCTGCCGCCATCGCCGGCATTCTCATTGCCATCGGCAGCCCGCTGCTCGGCGCGATGGCTGACGGACGCGGCCGCCGCAAGCCGTGGGTCGCGCTGTTCGCAACGATCACCGCCGGCGGCATGGCAATGCTTTGGCTGGCGGAGCCGGGCGCTGATACCACAACCATCGTGCTGGTTCTGGCGGTGTTCATTGCCGCCACCGCCGCTGCCGAATTCGCCACGGTGTTCACCAATGCCATCATGCCGACGCTGGTGCCGCCGTCGCGGCTGGGCCGGTTGTCCGGAATAGGATGGGCCGTCGGCTATGCGGGCGGGCTTGTCAGTCTCGCGCTGATGGCGGGGCTGTTGGTCGCCAATCCAGCGACCGGCAAAACGCTGCTCGGCCTCGAACCACTGCTCTCGCTCGATCTCATCGCCCGCGAAGGCGACCGGCTGGTCGGACCGTTCTCAGCACTTTGGCTGATCGTATTCATCCTGCCGTTCTTCCTGTTCGTGCCGGATAAACCCGCCGCGGCGCCTGCTCAGCCACATGGCTCACCCATCCGGGAACTGATCGCCACCCTACGCGGCCTGACGAAACAGCGCGACATGCTGATGTTCCTGATCGCCCGCGCGCTCTACACTGACGGACTTTCGGCGATCTTCGTATTCGGTGGCATCTACGGCACTGCCGTGTTCGGCTGGCAGGCATTCGAGCGCGGTATCTTCGGCATCGTTCTCATTAGCGTCGGCATTGTCGGCGCGCTGCTCGGTGGTGCGCTCGACGACAAACTTGGCGCCAAACGCGTTGTCATCGGTTCGCTTGTCCTGCTGGCTATCGGGTCGATCGGCATTCTTTCCGTCGCACCGGGGCTGGTGCTGTTCACGCTGCCGGTCGAAGCCAAGGCAGCGGGATCGCAGCCGTTCTCCAGCAGCGGCGAGTTGGTGTTCCTGGCGTTCGCGGTGGTGGTCGCCATCGCCGCCGCGCCCAATCAGGCCGCCAGCCGCACGCTACTCGCCCGCCTCGCTCCACCTGAACGGATGACGCAATATTTCGGGCTGTTCGCCTTTTCCGGAAAAGTCACGGCATTTCTGGCGCCCTTGTCGGTCGCCGCCGTCACCACGCTGACCGGCAGCCAGCGTGCCGGTATGGCCAGCATCCTGTTTTTCCTGATAGTCGGCCTGCTGCTGATGCTGCCGGTTCGCGAAAAGCGTCCGCCGGACAGTTGACGCGCGATCGAAGCGCCTACGACGTCGCGCCCGATTTCGGGCGCTCAGCCACCATGAACCATTCGGTCCGGCCTGCCGCCGGGTCGCGCCAGACGCGCTGCCAGCGGAACCCGGCACGCTCGTATGCGCGCACGGCAGCCTCGTTCTCGATCGCCGCGAACACGCAGACGGCGATCGCCAACGTCGATTGAAAGACCTCGTCCTTGAGCAGCCCCAGCGCCGCCTCGCCAGCGCCCTTGCCGCGATGGCTCTCGGCCGCGATGAACACGTCGAGATCCCACGTCCCCGGCGCCATGTCGTCAGGCAGCGTATCACCCCACAGCGTCGCATCCACGGCATGGGCGTAACCGATCGGCTGGCCGTCCGCCTCGATGATGCGGCAGATGGCAAGCGCACTACCCAGCGCCATCAGCACCTCAGCCTCGGTGCTCGCCTGCGGTCCCCACCATCTCTGGATATCCGGTCGCGCCAACCAAGCGCGGATGCGCGCCCAATCGTCCGCCAGTGTCGCGGGTCTCAGCCGTACATCTGATCGATGATCCGGCTCGGACATCGCGGGTGCTAGTGCCGGAAGTGGCGGGCGCCGGTAAATACCATGGCCAGGCCCCGTTCGTCGGCTGCCTTGATCACTTCGTCGTCGCGCAGAGATCC
>JAEZBU010000338.1 GCA_023426855.1 Pseudomonadota bacterium
GTCACTCTACTGGGTAATCGCCTTGCAGACCTCTCGCGCCGTGCGAAACTAGCCTGATCGATGTCGCGTATCCGCGGAGCAATCCGCGCTGCATTTGCTTCATGACAATCAAACACGACCGCCGGGAGATCCAGGCTGCCCGTACGCAAGTGCGGGCTGGATGCAAACAAGACGCGACACCGAAGTCCCACACTCGACAAGCTCTTCAAGCTCACCATTTGCGTGACGCAAACGTGCGCGATGGATTGCAAGCTCTGCTATGCGGATTGTGGGGCGCATCCGGCCGGTGAACTGACGACCGAGCAATGGAAGGCGCTGATCGATCAGCTCATCGCAGAGGATTTTCTGCATGTGCTGTTCGAGGGTGGCGAGCCGTTTCAGCGCCCGGATTTCGAGGACCTGCTCGTTTATTGCCGGCGGCGCTTCTACATCGCCATCCGGACGCATGCGACGACCATCGACGAAGCGCGGGCCGAACGGCTGAAGTATGTGGGCGTCGGCCGGCTGTATGTCGATCTGTTCGCGGCCGAACCGGATGTGCACGACGAGTTGACCGGCACTTCGGGTAGTTTCGCGGCTGCGTTACGCGGCATCAGCGCTGCCCGCGACGCCGGCATCCAGGTGACGATCCTCGGCATTCTGTCGCGCAAGAACCATCTGCATCTGCAGCGCTATATCGACCTCGCGGCGGATCGCGATTGCGATCAGGTCGGCATATTGCGGCTGTATCCGCTGGGGCGCGCAAAACGCAATTGGCCGGAGCTGGCGCTGTCGCTCGACGAGATGTCGGCAGCGTTGGCGCGTCTCACGCTACCGGCAAACGTCGAGCTGATGCAGTCCTGGCATCCCCGCAACGGCAACTGCTGCTGGCAAAGCGCGGCCGTCAGTCCGCAAGGTGAGTCCATCGGCTGCCCTTATCTGCGCGAGTACGTCAGTTTCGGTAGCATTCTCGATCAGCCGTTCATCGAGACCTGGGATCATCCGCTCTATCGCCAACTGCGATCCAATGCGGTCGAGGCCGCTTGTTCGGACTGCGCGATCACCCAAGGCACATACGGCGGTTGTCGCGCAACCGCATACGCCTTCCACGGTCGCTGGAACGCTGCGGACCCGTTCTGCCCGCACACCAATGAAGGAGTGGACCTGCGTGCTCTCCCGCAACGCCTGCTATGCGAAGGCGCCTGACGTGGTCCTGCGCCGCTTTGATGAATGGGGCCGCTGCTATGCCTACACACCCGATCCGCCGCAGATCCACGACCTGAACATGACCGCCTGGCTGATCGTGGAGCTTTGCGACGGGCGGCCATTCTCTGAGATCGAGGTGGCATATCTCGACATCGTCAGTCCGAGAACCGGCCTCGCAGCCGCGCGGCAGCAGTTCCACGCCGGCTTCGATACGCTTCTCAGCTACAATATCATCGGGACGGCTCATGACGGCTCGCCTTGAGGCTCTGCGGCACCAGATCGAGATTGCGGATGTCATCGAGCCGCCGCGGATCGCGCCGGTTTCGCTCCAGGTCAGGACGGGACTGAGCGCGGCGTTCAGACCCTACATGCTCGGCCCGCTGACCGATGCACAGCGCCAGCAGCACGCGATGACGGCGCCGGTAGTCATCATCTGGCGCTACGTGGTCGATTGTCCCGAGACGTTTGACGAGTGGTTGGCAACCCGTGAAATCCTGCTGAATGAGCAGCGCATGATCGGCGATGCGACCCTGAAAAGCATCCGCTATGGCGGCACTTATCGCCGTGGGACCTTCGCCCGTCAGGGCACGTCCTACAAAACGATCTGGGCATTCGCGGACAAGGACGCGATGACGACCATGCAGCGCCTGTGTGGCCACGGGGCAGGCTCGGTGACCCTCGTACAGCGCGATCTGATTGATTTCGTTAGGGGTTTGACATCCTTTATCGCTGATGGCCAAGGCCTGGCGGAGGAAGTGCTGATTGCCGGGGCGCCGATGGGTAAGCCGACCTGAGCGCTAGAACCGTCCCCTTTCGCCAATTCACATATGAGATGATGTCGAAGCCCGGTGCGGCGCGTTATAAGCTCGCTCGACAACTCACAGCCGGGGATAACCGCGCGCATGACGACTCCAAGTTTCATTGCCGTTGATTGGGGCACGACCAACTTCCGCGCGTATCTGGTCGATGCGGGCGGTCAGGTGCTCGACACGAGCGAGCAGGCGCGCGGTATCCTTTCGGTCAAGGATGGCGATTTCGCTTCCGTGCTGAAGGCGGGTATTGCCGGATGGGTGGCCGACTACAAGCCGTTGCCCATCATGATGTCGGGCATGATCGGCAGCCGCCAGGGCTGGGTCGAGGCGCCCTATGTCCGCTGCCCGGCCGGCATCGACGACATCGCGCATAAGCTAACGCTGCTGCAGGTCGATGGCATCGGCACGGTGCATCTGGTGCCGGGCGTCGATCACGTCGGTGACGATCAGGTGCCGGACGTGATGCGCGGCGAGGAGGCGCAAACCGTCGGCGCCATGGAGATCGCCGGGACAGACGAGACGTTCGTGCATCCGGGTACGCACTCGAAATGGGTGAGTGTCAGCGACAAGGTGATCACCGGATTCGCCACCTACATGACCGGCGAGGTCTACGCGGCGCTCAAGGGACATACCATCCTCGGCCGCCTGATGACCGATGCGGCGTCGGACGGCAGCGGCTTCCGCAAGGGCGTCGAAGCCGCGCGCAATAACGCGTCAGCGGGAGAATTGCTGCATCAGTTGTTCAGCGTCCGCACGCTGGGCCTGTTCGATCAGCTCCCCGCGGGGGAGCTGGCGGATTATCTGTCCGGGCTGCTGATCGGTTCGGAAATCGCGGCAGCCGCGACGCCGGATCAAACCGTAACCATCTTCGGCAACGGCGAGTTGACGACCCGCTACGGCAAGGCCGCGGATCTCCTCGGCGTCGGCTGGAAGCGCGGGCCGGACAACAGCGTGGTGGCTGGCCAGTTGCGGATCGCGCGCGCGGCGCGGCTGTTGTAGGAAGCCTTACCGGACAGTTTCAGGGTGATGCCATGATCAATCTCGACAGCGCCATGTCGGCGTGCCCTCTCGTAGCCATCCTGCGTGGCATCACGCCCGGCGAATGCGAGGCGGTAGGCGCGGCATTGGTCGGGGAAGGCTTCCGCCTGATCGAAGTGCCGCTGAATTCGCCGGATCCGATCGAGTCCATCCGCATCTTCGCTGAGCGGTTCGGCGAGCAGGCGCTGATCGGCGCCGGAACGGTGATGTCGCCGGAGGCCGTCGCGCAGGTCGCGGATGCGGGCGGACGCATCATCGTGATGCCGCACAGTGATCCGGCCGTTATTCGGGCAGCCAAGGCGCGCGGGCTGATCTGCCTGCCGGGCGTCGCGACGCCGACTGAGGCTTTCGCGGCGCTGGCGGCCGGGGCCGATGCCTTGAAGCTGTTTCCCGCCGAGGCCATGCCGCCGCATATCGTCAAGGCGTGGCGCGCCGTGGTTCCGGCTGCGGTCCGGCTGCTGCCGGTTGGCGGCATCGGTGCGGACAATATGCGCGCCTACCTGCAGGTGGGTGCCTCGGGCTTCGGCATCGGCTCGACGCTGTACAAGCCGGGCAAAAGCGCCGACGCTGTGCGCCAGGATGCAAAAACGCTGGTTGCGGCCTGCGCCGCCGCGCGCTGAGGATAGGGGAAGCCATGCCGGAAGCATTTCTCGTCGC
>JAEZBU010000349.1 GCA_023426855.1 Pseudomonadota bacterium
CGATGCCAGCGCTCCTCCTTGACCTCTTCCGGCACCGCGCCGGGCAGATCATTGGCCGTCGCGCCATCGACCGGTTCGTACTTGAAGCATCCGACGCGGTTAAGTTTGGCCTCGCGCATCCAATCGAGCAGGAAGGCAAAGTCTTCCTCGGTCTCGCCGGGAAAGCCGACGATGAAGGTCGAGCGGACCGCGAGATCCGGGCAGATCTCGCGCCATTTGCGGATACGATCCAGCGTCTTTTCCTGCGAGGCCGGGCGCCGCATCGCACGCAGAACCTTGGGGCTCGCATGCTGCAGCGGCAGGTCGAGATAGGGCAGGATGCGCCCCTCGGCCATCAGCGGAATGACGTTGTCGACGTGTGGATACGGGTAGACGTAGTGCATCCGCACCCAGACGCCGAGCCGACCCAGAGCCTCGGCGAGATCGTAGAAGCGGGCCTTATAGGTCTGCCCCTTCCAGGTGCTCTCTGCATACTTGATGTCGAGACCGTAGGCGCTGGTATCCTGGCTGATGACCAGCAGTTCCTTGACGCCGGCCGCCACCAGCCGCTCGGCCTCGACGATGACCGATGCCGCTGGCCGGCTGGCGAGATCGCCGCGCAATCCGGGAATGATGCAGAACGAGCAACGGTTGTTGCAACCCTCGGAAATCTTCAGATAGGCGTAATGGCGCGGGGTCAGCCGCAGGCCTTCCGGCGGCAACAGATCGACGAACGGATCATGCAGGGGCGGCACAGCGTCGTGCACCGCCTCGACCACCTGCTCGTACTGATGCGGCCCGGTGACCGCCAGCACCCCCGGATGCGTCTCCATGATCCGGCCCTTCTCGACGCCGAGACAGCCGGTGACGATAACGCGCCCGTTCTTGGCCATAGCCTCGCCGATGGCGTCCAGGCTCTCCTGCTTGGCGGAGTTGAGAAAGCCGCAGGTGTTAACGACGACCACGTCCGCGCCCTGGTAATCCGGCGCGATCTCGTAGCCCTCTGAGCGCAGCTTGGTGATGATGCGCTCTGAATCCACCAGCGCCTTGGGGCAGCCCAGCGACACGAAGCCAACGCGAGGCGGCTTCGATTTCATGCGCCGCGTGCGCGCGGGCGCCGGAGCGGCCGCGTTGGACTTGCGGGATTTTGAGACGACTGCGGTCTTTGGCATGGGCGGCTTGTACAGCCGAGCCACGGTTTCGCGCAACAGCGATCCGCGTTTCGGGCGACCATGGGGCGCTCAGCCGCGGAACACCTCGTCGGCGACGCGGAAGGTCGTTGCATAGGCCTGCACCGTATCCGCAATCGGATCGGCGTACCCCCCGCCAATGGCAATCGAGATCGGAATGCCGCGCCTGCGGCAGAACGTCAGCACCATATGGTCGCGCTCGGCCAGCCCCTCGAAGGTCAGGTCCAGCCGGCCCAGGGTATCGGATTTCAGCGGGTCGGCGCCGGACAGGTACAGCACCAGATCCGGACGGAAGCCTGCCACGGCGTCCAGTGCATCGGCCAAAGCCCTGAGATAGGCCCGATCATCGGTGCCGTCGGGCAGGCCAACATCCAGATCGGACGGGACCTTGCGGAACGGGAAGTTCTTCTCACCGTGCAGGCTGACGACGAAAGCGCGCGGATCGCTGGCCAGCAGTGCCGCCGTCCCGTCGCCCTGGTGCACGTCGAGATCGACGATCGCGACGCGTTGTATCACCGTTTCGTCCAGCAATGTCAGTGCCGCCACCGCGAGGTCGTTGAACACACAATAGCCAGATCCGAACGCACGATGTGCGTGATGCGTGCCGCCAGCAAGCTGGCCGGAGATGCCGTCGCGGAGTGCCTGCCTGGCGGCAGCCAGCGAGCCGCCGACGGTAGCGCGAGAGCGGGCGACCAGCACCTCGCTCCACGGCAGACCAATCCGCCGCTGGATGTCCGCCGACAGCGTTCCGTCGAGCACGGCGCTGACGTAGTCCGGCGCGTGCGCCCGCTCCAGATCGGCGATTGCAATTGGCGGAGATGGCGCAAGATCCCAACGCCCACCTGCAGCGTCCCGCATCATCTGTTCACGCAGCAGGCGGTATTTGCTCGCGGGAAAGCGATGGCCTGCCGGCAGCGGCAGGTCCGGCGTATCTGGATAATAGAGCAGCAAGGGGCGCGGTTCCGGGTTTGGCTATATCCGCAGCACGCGCAGCCAGCGCATGACGTTGAACAGGCTCATCGCGGCGGCGGCGACATAGGTCAGTGCCGCCGCGCGCAGGATCTGACGTGCCGCCGGCATATCCTTGGACTGCAAATAGCCGCCCTCTTTCAGCACCGGCAGCGCACGCCGGAAACTGGCGTCATACTCAACCGGCAGTGTCGAAGCGTGCATCAGGATGGTCATCGACATGATCATCATGCCCGCGACAGCCTGCATCAGCAGGATATGCGGCGACTTCGACAGGATCATAATCACCGGCGCCGCCAGCATGACCACCGATCCGAAGGATTCAACACGCTGCGCTTGCTTGGCGAGCTTGGTGCGGGCCTGCAGCGGCGCATAGCCTTGGGCATCCTGCATCGCGTGACCGACCTCGTGCGCGGCGATAACCACCGCGGACAGCGAACGGCCACGCATGTTGGCCGGCAGCAATCTGACGGTTTTGCTTTCAGGATCGTAGTGGTCGCCGAGCTTGGTTTCCTCGACCTTGACGCCATTCAAGTTCAGGCGATCCAGCAGATGGCGCGCAAACTCACCGCCGGTGCCGGGGAAATCAGCGCGCGGCTTGGCGTGCCGATCGATGACATGCTTCACCCACATGCCCGGCAGAAAGGCGATGCCGAAGAAGATGACGAGAATGGCGAGAAGGACGACCAATGTGATCTCCAGAAAACACGGATGCCTTCATGTAGACATTCCGCGGTTCATAAGCAAAGTGGCCGGACAGGCGCGGGCGACGCACGGATCGTGACGGCTTCAGATCAGGCGCATGCCGCGGAGACTGACGTGCCCGCCTTTTCCGACAATGATGTGATCATGAATGGTGATGCCCAGCGGTTTGGCGGCGTCGATGATCTGTTTGGTCATGTCGATATCGGCCCGCGACGGCGACGGGTCACCGGACGGATGATTGTGCACCAGCACGATAGCCGTCGCCGACAGCTCCAGCGCCCGCTTCACCACCTCGCGCACATACACCGGCGTGTGATCGACCGTGCCCTCCTGCTGCACTTCATCCGCGATGAGCTGGTTCTTCTTGTCCAGGAACAGGATGCGAAACTGCTCGCGCGTCTCGAAACCCATCGCGACACGGCAGTAGTCGAGCACCTGGCTCCAGGACGATAAAGCCGGCTTCTGCATGATCTCGCCGCGCATCAGGCGCAGCGCCGAGGCACGGATCAGCTTCAGCTCCGCGATGACCGACTGGCCGACATCCTTGACCTCGGCCAGCCGTTGTTCCGGCGCGTTGATCACCTCGGCAAAGCTGCCGAACCGCGCGATCAACCGTTTGGCGAGATCCTTCGTGTCGCGTCGCGGAATGGCGCGAAACAGCACGAGTTCTAGCAATTCGTAGTCGGGCAAGGCATCGGCGCCACCGCTCATGAAGCGATCGCGCAAGCGGCCGCGATGGCCGAGATACCCGGGCGACGCTTCGAAAAACGCGCCCTGTTGGCTGTCTTTCGCCTTGGCCTGCGAGCGGCGCGGCTTGGTTTTGACCGCCGCGTCCGTCTCGGTCTCAACTTCTGGATCAGTCATGGCTTGCCCCCTCAAGCCGAACCCACCGGCTGACTTGATCCGTCAGCTCCAGACGGGACGATGCAGCCCCGCCGGCGAGTACGTAAACACTTCGCAGCCGTCCTCCGTGACGCCCACAGTATGCTCGAACTGCGCCGACAACTCGCGGTCACGCGTCACCGCGGTCCAGCCATCCGGCAGGATTTTCACGTGCGGGCGGCCCAAATTGATCATCGGCTCGATGGTGAACAGCATGCCCGGCTTCAGCTCCGCGCCCTCGCCCGGATGGCCGTAATGTAGGATGTTCGGCCGGTCGTGAAACACCAGACCCAGCCCATGGCCGCAGAAATCGCGCACGACGCTGCAGCGTTCAGCCTCGGCGAACTGCTGGATCGCCGCACCGATATGTCCCGTCGTATTGCCCGGCTTTACCGCCTCGATGCCGCGCACCAGCGCTTCATAGGTCACGTCGATCAGACGGCGGGCGCGCCGGCTCACCTCGCCGACGCCGTACATGCGGCTGGTATCGCCATGCCAGCCGTCCACGATCAGCGTCACGTCGATGTTGAGGATGTCGCCGTCGCGCAGCGGTTTCGGCCCAGGAATGCCATGGCAGACCACGTGATTGATCGACGTGCAGATGGATTTCGTATAACCGCGATAATTCAGCGGCGCCGGGATAGCCCCGTTATCCATCGCGAACTCGAAAACCAGATCGTCGAGCTTCTCAGTCGTCACGCCCGGCTTGACGTACGGCTCAAGCAGATCGAGCGCGGCGGCGGCGAGCTGACCAGCCTTGCGCATACCGGCAAAGGCATCCGGGCCATGCAGCCGGATACGGCCGTCGCGCTGCTCGTGTCTGGTGTCCAAGTTCGACATTTCTGAAGGCTTTACGATTGAAAGGAACCTACGGGAATGTAGTGCAAAAGCGTGAATGCGCAATGATCGATCAGCGTCGCGGCCAGTCCGCTGCTGGCCGCACGCCACTACAGCGCCACCTCGCGCTCGCTGACTTGACCGGCGTCCGAATTGCGGTCGGCGGTGTAGTAGTTGCCCAGCACCAGCACGTCGATGCCTGACCGCAGATAGCAGGAAATGGCTTCGCGCGGTCGCTCGACGATCGGCTCCTGGCGATTGAAGCTGGTGTTGAGCAGCACAGGCACGCCGGTCAACTTGCCGAACGCCTCGATCACGCCGTAGTAGCGCGGATTGGCGTCGCGATCGACGGTCTGGATCCGCGCCGTTCCGTCAACGTGAATGGCTGCTGGGATGTGATGCGCCTTCTCGGCGCGTACGCGTGGCGCCAGCGTCATGAAGGGGTCGGGTTGGCCGATGTGGAAGAACTCGCCCGCGCGCTCGATCAGCACCGCTGGCGCGAACGGCCGGAACGGCTCGCGATGCTTGATCCGATTGTTGATGACGTCCTTCATTTCGGCACGGCGGGGATCGGCCAGGATCGAGCGATTTCCCAGAGCCCGCGGCCCCATCTCCGACCGGCCCTGAAACCAGCCGACGATCTTGCCAGCGGCCAGATCCGCCGCGACGCGTTCGAGCAAGTCAGGCGTATCCATGCGTTCGGCTGAAAGGCCGGCTGCATCCAACGCTGACTGGATCTCGCCATCACGATAGGGCGGACCATAATAGGGATGCGTCAGCTCGAACGTCCGCGGATTTCCCAACGTCTGGTGATGATGCCACAGCGCACTGCCGAGTGGCGCACCGGTATCCGACGCACACGGCGGAACCCAGATGCGCTCGAAGCCTGCATCCTCCAGAATGCGCATGTTGGCGACGCAGTTCAGCGCCACGCCGCCGCTGAGACACAGATGCCTGGCTCCAGTCGCTTCCCGCAAGGCGCGGGCGACATGCAGCACAATGTCCTCAGTCAGAACCTGCAGCCCGCGGGCGACATCGCGATGGCGGTCCTGCATCGGCTCGCCCGGTTGGCGCGGCGGGCCGAAGACGTCGAAAAAACGCCGCTTGAACGGGCGCAGCTCTCCAAAGGCATCGTAGCTGAAGTAGTCCTGATTGACCTTGTAGCGCCCGTCCGGCGTCGGCCAGATCAACTCACGAAAGGCTTCGACGTACGTGTCGCTGCCGTAGGCGGCCAGCGCCATGACCTTGCCTTCGTCGGAGAAGCCCGCGAAGCCGAGATACTTGGTCACGAAGGTATAGACGATGCCCACGGAGTTGAAGATATCCGTGTGCCAAAGCCGCTCCAGCCTGTTGCCCCGGCCGTGATAGGCGCTGGTCGCCGCGTCATCGCCAAAGCCGTCCATCACCAGGACAACCGCTTCCTCGAACGGACTGACGAAGAACGTCGCCGCGTGCGCGTCGTGGTGGCTGACGTTGACCAGCGGCGGCGGCTTGGTGACGTACGGGATCTTTTTGAGCTTGCGGTTGAGATAACCGTTCAGCAGGACGATGTCGTTGCTCTGCGGCGTGTGGCTGCGCTCGGAGATCAGGCTCAAGCTCCACGGCAGGCGACCGGCCACCGCGCGTAGAAACGAACGCCTGAGGCGCGTCATGTCCCACGGCGTCGTCATGACGTCGATCTGGCCGAGATCGCCGATCTGTTTATGCAGCACATCGAGAGACTTGCGCGGAAAGCGCTTCGTTCGCTTGTCGCGATTGAAGCGCTCTTCCTCGA
>JAEZBU010000364.1 GCA_023426855.1 Pseudomonadota bacterium
TTCTCGGCCAACAGTCAAGCGAAAGTCGTCGTCAACGCGCTGGAAGCTGAATTGCTCGGCAAGCAAAAGTTCCCGCCGCGCTATCGCAACGTCTGCTGGTCGATGATTTCGGAGCGCAACAGCGCCAAGGTCGGTGCCAACTACCGGCCGGGCGACGGAAAACTGATTGCCAGCGATGGATTCGTCTCATCGCCCGAAGACACCATGGACACGCGCATGGAGACCTATGACGAGTCACTGGGCTGGTATTCCAGCATCGTTTCGGACATTTTCGGCACAGGTTAATATCAAGCCTGCGCCGAAATCAGGAAAAACTACTGCTTGAGAAGTGAGCCGAAGTACACCGCCAGTGCTTCGACTTCCTCATCATTGAGCGAGCGCGTAACCGAAACCATCACGGGATTGCGCCGCTCGGCGAATTCCTGGTTGCGGTAAGCTTTCATCGTCGTAACGAAAGTCTCGTGTTTCCAGCCGACGATGCTGGCAACGCCGGGATCCGGGCCGCCATCCGTCCGGTGGCAAGACACGCATTCCTGCGAAAGATGCTCGCCAAGCGCCCGCAGCCGCTCGAAATCCGCCTGCGCGAAGGCGGCGCCCGAAGCGGCGATCATTCCCAAACATATAGCCGATAGTGCAAGCAGCCAGCGCCGCATCGTCTCTTCCCTCCGGAGACTTGGCATGGGAATTTTATCGTCCCTCGCGCGAGGTGATGCAAGGGAAGAGGTCACTTAACGCCACGATCCTTGCCACAAGATTGCGCACTGCGGCCCGCAATCCGCACAAGCGCAGCGCCACTCAGCAAAGAGGTACCAAAAACAAATCAACGGGAGGAAAACGATGGCTACAAGCGGCGAAATTGAGGCGCGGGTTGCAGTGGTCACGGGCGGCGCATCCGGCATTGGGCGGGCAGCCGTCGATCAGCTCATCGCGGCAGGATGGAAAATAGCCATCTGGGACGTCAGCGATGCGGCGATAACCGCAGCACATAACGAGCTCGGCGCATCTGGAAACGTGCGCATCGCGAAACTCGACATCACCGACGAGGCAGCCGTCGAAACCGAGATCGCCGCGATCGAGCAGGACTTCGGGCCTATTGCTGGCGTGGTCAATTCCGCCGGTATTGCTGCCGACCGACATGTTTTCGATACGCCGGTCGATCTGTTCCGCAAAATCCTCGACGTCAATGTCGTCGGCACCTTCATCGTGGCGCGGGCCGCCGCTCGTGCCATGAAACAGCGCCAACGCGGCGCGATCGTCAATCTGGCTTCCGTCGCCGGTTTACGCGGATCGAAAGGGCGTTCGGCTTACGGATCATCGAAAGGGGCCGTCGTCACCCTGACCCAGGTCATGGCCAACGATCTCGCCAGCAGCGGCATCCGCGTCAACGCCGTGGCGCCTGGGCCAGTCGAAACGCCGATGGTCAAAGCCTTTCACACCGCCCAGGATCGCGAAACCTGGCTGCGGTTCGTGCCGATGCACCGCTACGGAACGCCCGCCGAAATCGCCCGCACCATCTGCTTTCTGCTCGACGACGCGCAGTCGAGCTTCATCACCGGCGAAGTCATCGCGGTCGATGGCGGCTTCCGCGGTGCCGGTATCATTCCGGCATAGCCAAAGCCGCTGCGGGCGAGGTCGGCTACCCCAGCATATTCGTGTCGGCGCATACCGAGAGGGATTGCCCAGAAATCGTGCGACCACGCGGGCTGGCTGTGAACACCACCATGTCCGCAAGCTGCTGCGGCGTGACGTAGTCTTTCAACGAGGAGAACTGCATCATGTGCGTTTCCTGCTCCTTGAAGGACACGCCGCGCTGCTGCGCCTTGGCCTCGATCACACGCCGGATGCGATCGCCTGCGACAAGACCTGGCAGCAACGCATTGGAGCGAATGCCATAGCCACCGAGTTCGATGGCGATGGTTTTCGTGAAGCCGATCACACCCCACTTCGCCGCCGCATACGGCGAGCGCAGCGGAAACCCGTGCTTACCCGCCTGGGACGACAGGTTCATGATGCTGGCGTTCTTGCTCTGCTTGAGATGCGGCACGGCGAGGCGCACGCAATTGAACTGCCCGGTGATGTCGATGGCGAGGCAGCGATCCCAGTCCTCGGGATTGATTTCCTCAACCTTGCCGGTCGGCCCCGCGATGCCAGCGTTGTTCACCAGGCAGTCGAGGCCGCCCAGCTCCCTCAACGCATCATCGAACAGCGCCGCCACCTGGGCACGATCCGACACATCGCATACACTCCATGTTAGTTTCGGATCGCTCGCGGCAAGAGCATCCAGCGCCGCACGGTCGACGTCGCACACGTGCACCTTGGCGCCTTCCCGCACGAACGCCCGCGCGATCTCGAGCCCGATGCCACCAGCACCCGCCGTGACCAGCACGCGCAACCCTTCGATCTGCATATCCATGGCAACGGCTTCCCTTCTCGCCAGTTTGCGACAATTCCCGTTTTCATGAGCCAACGCGGCGGCTACGCTGGATCAGTACCAGCTTTCCGCATACGGCCGGAAGAGCCAACGAGACGGAAACGCAAGATGGAGAGGAAGCTATGCCGAAGGTGGCAGTGATCGGAGCCGGTCTGATTGGCCGTGCCTGGTCCATGGTATTCGCGCGCGCCGGATGGGATGTGCGGCTGTGGGATGGCGTTGCCGGAGTTGCAGATCAAGCGCAGACGCTGATTGGCGAAGGCTTGGTCGATCTCGCCAAGCACGGCCTCGCCGATGATCCCAAGGGTGCCGCGGCCCGCGTCAGCCTGTTCGATACGCTGGAAAGTGCGGTCGCGGGCGCCGATTTCGTTCAGGAGAACACGCCTGAAAAAGTCGAGATGAAGCGGGAGATCTTCGCCCGCCTCGATGCCGCCGCCGCGCCCGAGACCATCCTGGCCTCATCGACATCGGCATTGGTGACCTCACTTTATACGGAGGAACTAAAAGGCCGCGCCCGCTGCCTCGTCGCGCATCCGGTCAACCCGCCGCACTTGGTTCCGATCGTCGAACTGTGCGGCGCGCCGTGGACGTCGCCTCAGGTCATGCAGCGTGCCCGCGAGATCTACACCTCCATCGGCCAGGTGCCGATCCACGTCAAAAAGGAAGTCGACGGGTTCGTTCTGAACCGGCTGCAGACCGCCCTGCTGGCGGAGTCCTTCCGGCTCGTCGAAGAAGGCGTTGTCACCCCGCAGGACCTGGACGAGACGATCCGCAACGGGCTCGGGCTACGTTGGTCATTCATGGGACCGTTTGAGACCATCGAACTGAACGCCCCCGGCGGCATCCCGGACTACTGCGCGCGTTACAGCCCGTTTTTCCGTCGCATCGCTGCCGACCAGCCGAAGGCCGAAGTGTGGGACAAGGACAAAACCGACGCCG
>JAEZBU010000385.1 GCA_023426855.1 Pseudomonadota bacterium
GACATGGAGGTTGAGCGGACGCGTCTGGCGCGCGAGATCGAGAAGGCGGCCGGCGAGATCAAGAAGATCGACGCCAAGCTGGGCAATGCGCAGTTCGTGTCCAAGGCGCCGGAAGAGGTTGTCGAGGAGCAGCGCGAGCGCAAGGCTGACTTCGAGGCGCTGTCGGCGCGCCTGACGGCGGCTCTGAAGCGCTTCGAGAGCTAGGGCATTTCCGATTTAGGTCGACTGTTGTCCCGTCCTGGTCATCCCGGGCCTTGTGTCCGGGATCCATCTCTCGGCTGGCGGTCGACACCTGCAGTTGGATGGATCCCGGTGACAAGCACCGGGATGACAACTGTGGCTCGGTTGACGTCTCCGTTTCCATCTGAACCGAAAGGACTCTAACCCGCTCGCGCGACCGTTCGCTCACGACTGTCAGCGCTGAGCGACCGCCATCTGGTCGCCCACGATTTGCAGACTGGTCAGTTTCCAGCGCAGGCTGACCAGCTCCATCGCTGCGATGTAACGGCGCTCAGGCGTGTGCCGGTCGGTGATTTCGAATTCGACGCGCGTCAGACTCTGGAACTCGGCCCGCTTGACGCGCTCATAGAATGCGGCGAAGCGATCGGTCCACGGCAGCTTGTCCATGTCCTCGGCGGGGGTGGTGGTCAGCGACGCGTCGCGCAGCATCTGCTGATAGCCGAACAGCCGCGGCAGGCCTTCCGGCGTCACATAGCTTTCAACAAAACGGTCCAGCATCGTCGCGCCGAACGCCGACTTCACGCGCTGCCACAGAGTCGGTTGGATCTCGGCGCCGGCGGCTTCGGCCTGCGGGAGAAGCTGGGCGTGTTGCGCCAGCGACGACTTCAGGCTCTGGCGCACGCTGTCCCACTCAACGCGATATTCGATGGTGGTGACGTCGCCGCGGCGCACAGCTTCGCGCAGCGACCAGGCCGCCCAGATGGGCGATACGACGTACATGGCGGCGCACAGAACGATGGCAGCGCCGGCAAAGACCTTCCGCATGGGCGTATCCTGCAACCCGGGTGCGTTATGCTCACTCCGAAGCATCACATCGCGATCAGATTCTGGCGAGCGTGGGGCGCCGGATCGAGATTCTGCGCCGCGCCAGCAGATGGGCGATGCCGACGATAATTACAACCGATGAGCGTTTCGTTAACTGTTTCTTCAGGCTGTGGCACCGATGCAACGAATTTGGCCGGGTGTGCCTCCATTGAGCCACAATGCCTTCCCACGATCGTTTCCATTGCGTGACTGCGTATAGCGCGTCGCATCGCGTTGCGCCGGGGACCTTACCGGCAGGAAGCGGCGGCGTATTGAGCGGGATCATCGAGCCGAAGGAGTGGCCTTCCTGGAGTGCCTGCGCGCGTGCGCGGACTCACATGAGTTTTGCTTCTGGGGAGACAGGGCAATATGGACGCGACACTGTTCGACACAATCCGGTTGCCAAGACGCCATCAGCTCGCCCGCACAGCGCCGAAAGCGTCGTGTATCACGGATGGCACGTGGTCAAATGATTGCGCGATCGCGAAGGCGGGCGGCTCAAAAAAGCTGCAATTCCTCGGCATTGCGCAGTCAAACGTGGACGGAGCGATACCTTGTGATCGCCTCGTCGGGAAATTAGATGCGGATAAGGACTGGCTCGACCGGATCCAAGACACAGCCGAGCTCGAATCGCGCCGCATGGCGTTCAGCACTCCGCCCAACGCATTTCGGCGCGGAGTGTTCGGGAAGACTGCAGATCAGGTAGGCACGGCAGGCAATTGCGCCGTTACCCACCCTGGCGGAAAGGCATAAGTTGTCTGTTGCGCGGATTTCGAAGTTTGCGGCGGGATTGGCGCTGGTCGCAGCGCTGATGTCCAACCCGGCTCTGTCGGCTCGGGGCAGCGTGACCTACACGTCGCCGCAGGCGGCCTACGAGCACGGCATGGGTGCACTGAAGTCGGGCCATCTCGAGCAGGCGCTGCCGGCGCTCGAGCACGCGGCAAGCCAAGGCATGTTTCTGGCGCAGTTCTATCTGGCGCGGATTTTCGCCGACAATACCGGCAACTACACCGACCACGCCAAGGCGTACATGCTCTACCAGCGCATCGCCGATGAGCATGCCGATATCGATCCGGACTATGATCAGCGTGCGCCGTTCGTGGCCAGGGCCTTCACGGCGCTCGCGCGCTATCTGACCAACGGCCTGACGGAAATCGGGCTCAGGCCGAACCCGCATCGGGCGGCCGAGTATCTGCATCACGCCGCAACGTTCTTCAACGATCAGGACGCCCAGTTCGAACTGGCCAAACTGTATCTGAAGGGAGAGGGCGTTCAGGAAGATACCAAGCGTGCGGTGCACTGGCTGTCGGTGTTAACCGAAAAGGGGCACGCGCCCGCGCAAGCCTTCCTCGCGGATCTCTACTGGCGCGGCAAGCACGTGCCGCAAGACCAGATGCGCGGCCTGGCATTGATCACGGTTGCGCTGGAACACGCACCTGCGCATGAGCGCATCTGGATTGAGGACATCCATCAGGTGATCTTCTGCGGTGCGGGTATTGGCGCGCGCCGCGAAGCCGATGGGCTGGTCGCGAGCTGGCGTCAGATCTACGGCCGGCGGCCGGTCGCGGTGATCGACCGGCATGGGCTTGCACCG
>JAEZBU010000386.1 GCA_023426855.1 Pseudomonadota bacterium
CAGCGTGATGTGTGATCATTCAGCGTGACGCCTCATCTCGTGCCCGCGAGCCGTTCACTCACCCACACATCGACCGAGCCGCGTAGCTTGCTTCCCTCGAAGTCGCCTTCCACGCCGTCGAAACTGAGCGGCGTTAAGCAAAAAAAAATCGGCCAGGGGCGTCCCCCTAGCCGATTTTTTCATAAAGATCGGAAGCAAAAAGCTGCCTCCGATCCTCCCCCCGGAGATCAGAGCCGCAACCGGGCGCACCCGGCGACAGCAAAAGGCGCAAAGGCCTTAACCATGAATCTGCTTGCGTTTCTGACAGTTGCCGTGCGGGAAGGCAATGCCCTCCCGCGAATTACTACCAGCCTGGTGCAGCAGAGACACAACCAATACGTGTATTTGGCGGAAATACTGCCTGTTAAGCCGGCGGAGGCTGGCGGCGAATGGCATAGAGGTGATCCACCGGACCATTTCCCCTGCCGACGCCAAGGTTTCGGCCCGCCTCGAGGGCATGCCAGACGTAAGACTTGGCCCGCCGGACCGCAGTTGGAAGCGAATCGCCAGAAGCCAGCAAAGCCGCCACCGACGCCGCCAGCGTGCATCCGGTGCCATGCGTGTGGCGCGTCTCTATGCGCGGCATTTCCAGCCGTTCGACGCCGCCATCATGGACCAGGATGTCGGTCGCCATCGCGCCACCGCCATGCCCGCCCTTGAGAAGAACCGCCCCGCAGCCGAGCCCCTTCAGCACGCGCGCCTGGGCGATCATCTCCTCCTCGTCATGCGCCTCCGGGCGATCCAAAAGCCTGGCCGCCTCCGGCATGTTCGGCGTGATGAGCACCGCCCGCGGGATCAGTCGCGTTCGCAGCGCACCGATGGCGTCAGGATCCAACAATACGTCACCGCTCGTCGCCACCATGACCGGATCGCAGACCAGCGGCACATCGGGCTGGCGCTCCAGCGCATCGACGACTGCATTGATGATACCGGCATTGGCCAGCATGCCGGTTTTCGCAGCGCCGACGGCAAGATCGGAGAACACCGATTGGAGTTGTGACGTGACGAATGCCGGCGCGATTGGCAGCACGTCGTCGACGCCGCGGGTGTTCTGGGCCGTCAGGGCCGTCAACACCGAGGCTCCGTAGACGCCGAAGGCACTGAACGCTTTCAAATCAGCCTGGATTCCAGCGCCACCGGAACTGTCCGAACCCGCGATGGTCAGCGCGATGGGCACGCCTGCACGATCATGCGTCATCGCGAAGCGTCCGATACATATCTGCGTAGCCCGTCACAGGTCGGTTCCCTTCTTCATGATCTCGGCCGGCAACGACTTGGAGGTCCACCGTTCCTCGAGCGTCACCAGCGCCGGGAATGTATCGATCATCCACTGGCCGAGCCAGCCTATCGAACCGGTCAGGAACATAATGCCGGTGATGATGAGAATCACGCCCATCAGCTTCTCGACGATAGCGAGATGTCTGCCGAAACGCTGCAGGAACGACAGGAACGGTCCGATGGCGACCGCAGCGAGAATGAACGGAATACCAAGGCCCAGAGCGTAGACAGCGAGCAGTTTCACGCCGGTTGTGAGGCTGCCCTCGTTGGCGGCCAGCGTCAGCACTGTCGCCAGGACCGGCCCAATGCACGGCGTCCACCCAAACGCGAACGCCAACCCCATCAGGTAGGCGCCACCAAGCCGCATGCCGTCCGCTTCACTGCGGTAGCGCACATCCTTGTACAGCACCGGAATACGCAGCAGGCCAAGGAAATGCAGGCCGAAGAGCAGGATGACGACGCCGGCCACAACCGATAGCGCATTGCGATGGCTTTGGATGAACTGCCCGAACACCGAAGCCGCCGCCCCGAGCCCGACGAACACTGTCGTGAAGCCCAGAACGAACAGCACGGAGCCCAGTACGACGCGCAGCCACGCCCGGTTATCGAGCCGATGCTCCGACGCGAGACCAACGGTGGTGCCCCCCAGATATCCGAGATACGGCGGCACCAGCGGCAGCACGCAGGGACTGAGGAAACTCACCATCCCTGCCAACGCGACGCCAAGGTAGATATGAGCTTCGATGATCACGAGACGCCTTACCACTGGCGCTCAGCCCAACAACCGCCGATGCACCTTCCCTGCTGACCCGCACGTCGAAGCATGCGGGTCGCACAGAACTGTCAACGCCGCCCGCGCGGTCCTTTTGCTGCCTCCGGCGGCAGATCCCCGTCGAGCTCCGGCCCTTCAGTTGCTTCTGTCGCCTCGTCACCTTCCGGCTGAGCCAGCATAGCGTCCACGATGAGACCGGCGTTCTGGCGGACCGCCTTCTCAATGGCCGCAGCGACCTGAGGATTTTCCTTCAGGAACGTTTTGGTGTTCTCGCGACCCTGGCCGATGCGCTGGCCGTCATACGAGAACCAGGCGCCTGATTTCTCGACCAGACCGGCCTTGACGCCAAGATCGACGATCTCGCCAACCCGCGAGATACCCTCGCCGTACATGATGTCGAACTCGACCTGCTTGAACGGCGGCGCGACCTTGTTCTTCACCACCTTCACGCGCGTCTGGTTACCGACGACCTCGTCACGCTCCTTGATCTGACCGATGCGGCGGATGTCGAGACGCACCGACGAGTAGAACTTGAGCGCGTTGCCGCCCGTCGTCGTCTCCGGATTACCGAACATCACGCCGATCTTCATGCGGATCTGGTTGATGAAGATAACCATGCACTTCGACTTCGAAATCGACGCGGTCAGCTTGCGCAACGCCTTGCTCATCAGCCGCGCCTGCATGCCGGGCTGCATGTCGCCCATCTCGCCGTCGAGTTCGGCTTTCGGCGTCAACGCGGCGACAGAGTCCACCACCAGCACGTCGATAGCGCCGGAGCGTACCAGCGTATCGGCGATTTCCAGCGCCTGCTCGCCATCGTCGGGCTGCGAAATCAGAAGATCCTCGACCTTCACGCCAAGCTTCTTGGCATAAACCGCATCCAGCGCGTGCTCGGCGTCAACGAAGGCGCAAATGCCGCCCTTCTTCTGAGATTCCGCCAGAACATGCAGTGAAAGCGTCGTCTTGCCGGACGATTCAGGGCCATAGATCTCGATGATGCGCCCACGCGGCAGGCCACCGATGCCCAGCGCGATGTCGAGCCCGAGAGAGCCGGTTGGCACCGCCTCAATATCAATTGAACGGTCATTGGCACCGAGCCGCATGACCGATCCCTTGCCAAAATTCTTCTCGATCTGAGACAGCGCGGCATCGAGTGCCTTCTGCTTGTCCATAGTGTCCCCTTCGACGATGCGGAGATGCGGCGTTTGCATTTGGCTCA
>JAEZBU010000041.1 GCA_023426855.1 Pseudomonadota bacterium
GGCTCGACGAGTTCTGATAGCGCCCCCGTGAGGCTGCGGGCCTGGTCGGAATCCGGAACGCTGGCTGTGATCTTGAAGGATTTCATGCGGCCGTTTGTTCCGGGGCGCGGCGTGCCTGTCAAGCCAGCTTATCGTCCGCGCCATCGGCCATCTCGAAGCCCTCCACAAAGCCCGGTTCGGGCAGCTCGTCCAGGAACAGGTCCCACTTCTTGTCGATGAGGGCGGCGGCCTCGTGTGGTGGCAGGGTACGCAGCGTTCCGTCGACCTGCTCGGTGACGATCCCCTCGGCGATCAGGCGCTCCAATGCATCCCCGATCTCGAAGTCGACATGCGTGCCGAAGGTTTCGGTGAGGTAATGTTCGATGGCGGCATCCACGGCCGGGAGTTGCGAGCGGTGAACGACCTGCTTGGCCAGCACCGTATAAAGAAGAATCTCCTCCTTCAGATCCTCCTCGGCGGCGCGGCCGGCCAGCTTCAGGATCACGCCCGTGTTGTCGGCCATGGCGTGGAAGTACAGGTTCTGCGCCATGATCACCATGTAGCGCTGGCGCTGGTTCATGAAGTTCATCGCTTGCCGGAACGCGATGGTGCCGAGACCGGCCACCGCACCGGCAGCCGCGATCGGGTTCGATGCGGCCAGCGCGATCTTTCCAGCCGCGCTGAATGCGCCGACCCCAAGCCCTGCGCCGCCGGTCAGTCCCAGTTTCAGCTTGTCCAGCGGCCGGAAATTCACCCGCGTGTTGGGGAATATCATCTCGATATCCGTGCGCGGCATATTCTTGAACAGCTTCATATAGATGCAGTCGTCGCGAATCTCCGACGACATCATGCTGCGCGTGCGCTTGACGATTTTCTTGGCGATCTTTCGCGGCACCTTACGCTCGCGCATCACCTCTTCGATGCGTTGTGCCTCCGGTTTCATTTTGAATAGGATCAAAAGGCGCCGATAGATCGGCACCTCGAATTCCTGCTTCAGCATGAATTTGCGCAGGGTCCGGCGTTGATCCTTTCGGCTCGATGCGCCGCGATAGAAGATCAGCAGTTCGTCGAAGGCATTGAGGTCGGCGTGCAGATCGAGCCCGTAGTGGGACTCGTCGGTCATGATGAGTTCGACCTGCTTGGGATCGATGCGGGTGTAGTTGGCCTGGGTCAGCAGGTGTTCGACTCCGCTGACGACGCGCCGCTGCAAAGTCTGGCGTTCATGGGGCGTATAGCTGCGTGTAATCAGCAGGTCGCTGTCAGGGCTGAACGGCTCATAGTCCTGTTCCAATGCCAGCATGCGCGCGCCGTACTGCTGCTGGCGATAGTAGTCGAGATAGCGAAAGAAGCGGCGCGCCTGTTTAGCTTGCCCGTTGGCCCAGGCTTGCGGCTGTGCGAGGCGGTCGATCAGCGCAAAACGCGTGATCGGAATGAACCGCTCGCGGTTGGCCGTATTGGGCTCTGGTAGCCGCAGCTTCAACGCACTGGCTTCGGTCGTCACCACAGCGGCGGCGGTTGGATCTGCGCCGGCTGACGGCGCGAATGCTGGCGCCGCGGCCCTTGCTTGCACCCCTGACATAGATCGATGCCTCCCCACCACTGAAGAAAAACGACTGAGGAATCCGAGCCCGGCGCCCGTCTTAAGATCAGCCCTCAAGCTTGTCGAGACGAGGGCTCACGCGGTTATGCGGTCCTCAACATAGCCTTTTTCCGGTTCACTGAGCGAGGGCGGAACATAAGTTAAATAGTGTTTAACTGAGCAAAACGGGATCGCTGGCGCCGGCCTGCCACATATCGAAAAATCCAATAACCGTCACAGTCATGCCTATCTTGCACAGCAGAACTTAGCAGTCCTGTCGTGCAAGGCTTTGGGGGCCCTTGGTGCAACGACGAAACGTCATGCGATTTATCGCGTCGGCGCTGCTTGCGGCAGCTGGAGCCGAAGTCGCGCATGCGCGCGAAGCCGTTCAGCTTCCGCTGAGCTGTGAGGTCCGGGCTGGCCGGCTGCTGGCGCGGCCGGCGCCGTTGACGGCCTATCAACTCGCGACCGGACGTGAGCATCGCGCTGTAACGATGTGCACGCCTGGCGATCCCGATGGCTGCCGGCATGTCATGGCATATCGGTTCGATGTCATTTGCGGCAATGCGCAGGTGCCATGGGTGCAACTTGCGGCATCGCTTGCCAACGCCAACGGGTTCCGCGCCGTCGTCCGCCGCAATCAGATGTTCATGCGCCGGGCCAGCCAGTCACCCATCGACGACTGCGATATAGAGTTGGGGGACGAAGCGTCTCCGCGCGAGCGCGGCGTTCGCGATGCGCGATCGTTCGCCCGGCTGCCAACTCAATGTCGTGGTGAAACACGCGCCCAGAGCAGGGCGGCGACCATCGTCATGCCGCGTGGATTTGCGCCCGTATCCATGTTGGGCGCTCGCTTTGGGACATTGGAGTCCGGAGTTGCGCAGGATCGCGTGATGCCGCCGATGCAACGGCAGGCGACTTTGGTGCCTCCCGAGCAGGCGCAGCCGCAGCTCAAGGCGTCCTCAGCGCCGACGGCGGCTGAGCGGCCGCCCGTCGTGCCAAAGCCGGTTCTCGTTGCGCCAGCGAAGACGGACTCGGAAGTCAGCACGGCTGATCCAGCCAAGCCGCCCGTTGCGCCAGCAGCTCAGCCCGGCAAACCGGCCGACGAGGCTTCGGGCTATGGAAATCCGCATGTTTCCGCCAGCGAACGCTGGGCCGATCCGCCGCCATTGCGTTTTCCGGAGAGGCCTGCGCCCGAGAAGCCGTCGCCGGAAACATTGGCAGCAAATACAAAAGTCCTACCCAGCACGCCGTTGCCTTGGGTGGAGCCGATCCAGCAAGCGGAGTTGCCACCAGCCGAAGTTGCGCCCGCGCCGCCGCAGCCCGCTGAACAGGCGCAAACAGAGCCGGCGCCCGCGGAACAGCCAGAAGCTGAGCAGGTGGCGGTGACACCGTTGCGCGTTCCGCCGCGCCCGGTTCCGCTTACTACGGCACCCCATTTCGCGGTTCCGACCGAAACCGCGCCGCCGGAATCCATCGTTCGGGCAACGCCCGAAGCTTCGTCGGTTGCTTCCGCTGCGCCGAAGTCGATCATGGTCAGCGAAAGCCAAAGCGAACTTACGGAAGAGGAAGCGAAGCTTCTGCCGATTTCGGGGTGGTCGTCGATCATTACGCCGACCGAGCCGCAGGTCAGCGCCACGTTCGATATCGCGCCGCTACGTGCATTCACGGTTCTGACCTCGCAATGGCGCGATTTCCGCCCGGAGCGCGATTTCACGATCCTGCTGGTTGGGCTGACGCTGTTGTCTGGACTGATCTCCGGTGCGGGATGGTTCGCCACGCGCGTCAGGCGCGAGCGTGCCGAGACCTCCATTATGCCGTATCGCGTCGAGCCGGACGTGGGGCGCCGGTCTGCCTCGCCGTCATCGTCTGACATCATGCTGCGACCGTCGACGATGCTGACGCCGCAAGACGAGCGCATGTGCACCGAGCTGTGCAGGACATCGCACACGATGCTGCGGCAGATCGAAAACAGTGTGGAAAGCCTCAACGGCGTCGCTCCGCTGCGCCGCGTTTTGCAGAAGGAAATGCGGCATCTCGAGCAATTCCTGACGGCCGTCATGACGGCCCAGCCGGCGGAAGTCGAAGAATGGCGGCGCATGCGCAATCGCCTGCAGCGCATTGTCAAGGAACTGCATCGCCTGAAGGAGATCGTGGACGGGGCTCAGCGCAGTCTTTCGGGCGCAGGCTTCTCGGGGCGCGAGCCGCCGCGTGATCGCCATGAGGCCTATGAGCTTCTCGGCGTGAATGCCGACGTCAGCCCAAAGACGCTGAAGAAACTGGTCGATGCGTTACGCGCCTGCTGGCATCCGGATCTGGCCAAGGACGATGCCGACCGCGTGGTCCGCGAGGAACGCATGAAGCGCATCAATATCGCCTGGGATATTCTCGCCGAGAAGCGGCAGGAAACCTGAGGCGGGTCGATCGCGCCATTGGAAATCGCCAGGACGCCTCATCTTTCCCCGTCATTCCCGCGGAGGCGGGAATCCAGGGTTGCTTGCCGATGCGCGTGTGGAAACCTGTCTGGATGCCCACCTGCGTGGGCATGACGGTGTATGTAGATAGCGCACGAACGCAGTGCTCTGCCGTCCTTTTCATTGTCAGTCTTATGGAGGGGAAAGCCAGGATCTCCCCATCGTTCGCGTGCGGACTCTATGCGCGCGACGATGAGACCGTCGATTTCATCGAAACCATTTGGCTCAAGAATGCAGATTTCGAAAATAGAAAACCCGCCGGCGATTGCGGCGGGTGGATAGTCTCGAATGTCGAATTAATCAGCTCGCTGCGCGGGCGGCGCTGCTCGGTGATGTGAGCTGCGGCGCGATTTCCGACGCGTCCTTCACCTTGCGCGAACGACCATCGAAGCTGGCGCCCTGATCGATTGCCAAAGCCTGGCTGTGGATGTCGCCTTCCACAACGGCGCTGGCATGTAGCACGACGCGCGAGCCCAGGATCGCGCCCTGGACGCGGCCATAGACGTCGACCGTCTCGGCGGCGATGGTGCCGCTGATGATGGCTTCCTCACCGACGGTCAGCTTCATGCTGTGCAGGTCGGCCTGAATGTTGCCGTTGACGCGCAGCGATCCCTGGCAGCGGATCGTGATGGCCTGGCCCTCGATGGTCAGGTCGTTGCCGATCACTGACTCGCTGGCGTCCTGGCCCGATGCTCCCGATACACCATTCGCGCGGAGAGGCGTCGGTGTAGGCGCGCCGGTCGGCCCCTGGTCCATTGTCTTGATTTGCAAAGCGTCGAGATTCGCGGGTCTTGCTTCGGGTTTACGATTAAACACCATACTGAACTCCCCTCGGCTGGCGTGCCGCGCGACCATCAGTCGCCCAAGTGGTCGAATTGTGTCGAACAGGCCGCAAAACAACCAGACGACGGAGGTATTTTGCAAATGATAATTTCAGAGAAATGGATAATCAGGCCGGCGTGAGAAAACTCTCGACCACGTGCTTGCG
>JAEZBU010000101.1 GCA_023426855.1 Pseudomonadota bacterium
CTTGCCCGCACTGCGCAAACAGACATGGCCTCGCCAATGGTCGTCTCGATATCGACTTGATCGATACGCCGCGGATGCCAAGCTTACCGCTTAAATCGCACACGCCCCATAACGCACCCTCCGTAGCTGCGCCCGGGCACCGTCAGCAGCCACCATCCGAAATACGCGCAAGCTCTATACCGGCTTGTAAGAACAGCTCATATCTTCAGTTCAAGTTCCGCGTTCCCGTCGGTTCACGATTTGCCGCGACCGACAACAACGTCCGCATACCCTCAACCACGCCTCGCATCGGGATTTCCAGATAAGGCCTCGAAACCCGGCTTACCGGTCTGCGACAGGGCGGGCTTGCGGCTACGGCGCGGCTTTCACGTCGCCTCCGAAAATCGCTATCGACGATCGCGTGCTGTATGAATTATCTATAAAATCATGCCGACCGCGAAATCAGACACCATCGCCAATCAGATCAGCAAAACGCTGGCCGATCGTATTATCGCTGGCACGATCGAGGCAGGCACCAAGCTGCGGCAGGATCATATTGCCGAAGAATTCGGCGCCAGCCATGTCCCAGTACGCGAGGCGTTTCGTAGGCTGGAATCGCAGGGGCTGGTCGTTAGTGAACCGCGCCGGGGCGTACGTGTTGCTGGGTTCAGCATCGCAGAGGTGCGCGAGGTCGCGGAAATGCGCGCCGCGCTCGAAGCCCTGGCGCTTCGCAACGCCGTTCCGCATCTCACCAAGGCGATCCTTGATCAGGCAGAAGAAACAAACAGGGCGGGAGATCGTGCGCGCGACGTTCAAGCGTGGGAGGCAGCCAATCGCGCCTTCCATCGCATCATCCTGAGCCCCTGCGGAATGCCCCGGCTGCTCAAGGCCATCGACGATCTGCACACAGCCAGCGCCCGGTTTCTGTTCTCGGGCTGGCGGGCCGAATGGGAAGCCCCGACCGATCGCGATCATCGCGCGATCCTCGACGCCCTCAGAGCCGGACAGGGCGAGATGGCAGCAGCCGTGCTCGCGCGGCATGTCCAGACAATCGGCCAGACAAAGCCGAAATAGACGGTAAATCCCTCGTCGTCTCCCGACCAAAAGCAGCGTCGTGCGCTTGGCTATTGCCATGACTGTATTTCTATGGATTCATTTAGCGATAGATTCTCATGATTATCTATAATTTAGCAACACGGAGAGATGCATGGGCAATGCCGGTTCAAGGCCCGTAGAAAACCAATGGGCGTTCTCGGTGCGGACCGCGGTCACGATCATTGCCGGCACGGCGCTGATGACCCTCGCTGCCAAGGTGCAGCTTCGTTCTGGCCGGTTCCGATGACGCTGCACACCATGGCCGTCATGGCCTTCGCCGTCGGGCTTGGACCGCGCGTCGCCATTTCGATCTTCCTTGCCTACCTCGCGGCAGGTGCCGTCGGCTTTCCGGTTTTCTCTGGCTCGCCGGAACGCGGCATCGGCCTTGCCTATATGGCCGGACCGACCGGCGGGTATCTGCTGGGCTATCTCATCGCCTCGTGGCTGGTTGGCGTACTGGCCGCCGGCAAAGGCGTGCTCGGACGTATCGGCGCAATGCTCGCTGGGATGGTGCCGATCTACGCAATCGGCATGGCGTGGCTTGCAGTCTATGTCCCGGCCGACCAGCTCCTGGCTATCGGCGTCATGCCCTTCCTGCTGGGCGATCTGGTGAAGATTGCTGTCGTGGCGGCCGGTAGCGTCGTGCTGCCGACGTCCGTCGCCCTGCTTCGGGGCAAAGTCGAATGATGGCGGCTGACGGGGCAATCCGGCATGATTGGACGATCGACGAGATCGTCGCCCTCTACGATCTACCGTTGCTGGAATTGGTCGGACGGGCCAATGCGGTTCATCGCCAGCACCACGACCCGAAC
Organism: Pseudomonadota bacterium; assembly: GCA_023426855.1. Classification (GTDB taxonomy): domain Bacteria; phylum Pseudomonadota; class Alphaproteobacteria; order Rhizobiales; family Hyphomicrobiaceae; genus ZC4RG25. Next base: position 1,887 of record JAEZBU010000101.1, read on the forward strand.
AGGGTTCAAAAGGCGAGCCTGCTATCCATCAAGACAGGGGGTTGCCCCGAAAACTGCGCCTACTGCCCACAGTCAGCCCATCACCGTGAGGTCGATCTGACACGTGATCGGCTGATGGACCCGACGAAAGTGATCGCCATGGCGGCAACCGCCAAGGCTGCAGGGGCCGAACGCTTTTGTATGGGCGCAGCCTGGCGGGAAGTTCGTGACGGCAAGGAGTTCGATGCCGTCGTCGACATGGTCAAAGGCGTCCGCGCGCTCGACATGGAAGCCTGCGTCACGCTTGGCATGCTGAAACCACATCAGGCCGAACGCCTCGCAGCCGCCGGCCTCACCGCCTACAACCACAATCTCGATACCAGTCCGGAATTCTATGGCCGCATCATCACCACGCGGACCTATGAGGACCGACTAAACACGCTGGCAACGGTGCGCGCCTTCGGCATCGACCTATGCTGCGGCGGCATCATCGGCATGGGCGAGACGGTCCGCGACCGCGCGTCGATGCTGCATGTTCTGGTCGGGATGAACCCGCATCCTGAAAGCGTGCCGATCAACGCGCTTGTTCCGGTCGAAGGCACGCCCCTGGCAGATCGACCGCGCATCGATCCGCTGGAGCTGGTGCGGATGGTAGCCACAGCTCGCCTTGTCATGCCGGCTTCGACTGTGCGTCTTTCGGCAGGACGCTCCGCTCTCAACCGCGAGGCGCAGGTGCTCTGTCTCGTGGCTGGCGCAAATTCGGTCTTCTATGGCGATACGCTGCTCACCACACCCAACGCCGGGATCGGCGAAGATGCCGAACTCTTCGCTGCGATCGGTGAGCCGGCGCGCGGCTGCATGTCCGCGCCTGCCGCGTGACTAAGCCTGGCGCAGCGATGACGTGGTGCACCAACCCTCGATCCTGGCATTCGGACGGACGCGGCTGGTCTCGCCGCACTGGACGCAACCACATCTATGACAGGAACTCCACCGATCCAGTATTGAGATCGTAATAGGCCGCGACGATCATCAGTTTCTTCGCTTTGATCAAATCGGACAGGATCGCGCTCGAGGTTGCGAGGCGGTTTGCTGTCCGCTTGGCGCTCTGACGGATCGCGTTGTCGACGAATTCACCCGGCGCGTCGCGAACAGCGATCGCGGCTGGGACGATCGGCTCGATCATAGGTCCGATAGATCCGGGGAATGTCGCGTTTTCCGTTACGACCTTGCAGGCGGCCGCCACAGCGCCGCAGCGCGCATGACCAAGCACCACGACAATTGGTGATCCAAGGACTGCGGCGCCGTACTCCACAGTGCCCATCGTGCCTGTATCAACCAGATTGCCGGCGTTGCGCGCAACAAACAGCTCACCGACGCCCAATCCTCCGAACAGCAGCTCCGGCGGCACACGGCTATCGGCGCAACTGACGATGGTTGCCCAGGGGGCCTGATGCGTCGCAACGTCGGCACGGCGTTGCGCGAGATTGATCGTGCAGACCTGCGGGTCTTCCACGTACTTGCGATTTCCGGCTTTCAGCGCCGCCAATGCTTGATCGGGCGAGAGCGGAGACGATACGTTTGCTGCCCGCACCGAACGCGCACCTGCGCCCGCAACGCCGGCCGATACAGCGGCAGCAAGACCTGCCAATGCAATGACGTTCCGCCGGTTCAACGTCTTATCGTCACCGCAGCCACAGTCCCGCGTCATCACGTTCCCCTTACCAATCCGATCGCGTCCGACCACGGATCACCCATCCGGATGAACCACGTGCCAGGATACAGGGCCGGGCTTAAGATCGAATTTATGGATTTGAGAATAAGTGGCGACCCCGACAGGATTCGAACCTGTGACCTTCGGATTAGGAATCCGACGTTCTATCCGGCTGAACTACGGGGCCGTTTGCGCGTGCTTGGCGCTGCGATGAGCGAACAGTCGTACACGAAACGCTGGTCATCCCACCCTTTGCAGAGCAACATTAAAGCCCTTCACGCCGTGTGAAAACTGCTTTTCCATGGCAGCGACACAACGAACCCTTCCAGGCGGTCAAAGGTGCACCACAGTGTTTCACGGGCAACAAAGCCATGAACCGGGCCCACGGCTGGCGGCACGGAATTCGGCGCGCCGTTGCGGGGCTGGCTGCCATGGCGATCAGCGGCTCTGCAAGTCAAGCCGCGGACTGTAGCCTCGATCCTGGTCCGCTGCGCGCCGTCGTGAAAGTGATCGACGGCGAAACCCTGACGCTCGACGACGGCAGCGAGGTGCGCCTGATTGGCGCTCTATCACCGCGCGGGCCGGACAGCGGCAGCGAGGCGGTGACATGGCCGCCGGAACGCGACGCCATCGCGGCACTGGAAGCCCTGGTGCTCGGGACATCCGTCGAGCTCGGTTTCGCCGGCCGCAAGACGGATCGCTACGGTCGCCAGCTCGCCCATGTTCACGTGCGCGTCGGAGACACGCGCATATGGCTGCAGGACTACCTTCTTCGGCACGGACATGCGCGCGCCTATGCTTTGCGCAACAGCACCGCCTGCCTCGCGTCCCTGATGACTGCAGAGCAGGCCGCCCGCGATGCCCGATCTGGATTGTGGAACCACGCCGCCTATCAAATCCGCGATGCGGAAAACGTCCGCGAACTGCTGCGCTTCCGCAGCACCTACCAGATCGTGGAGGGCCGCGTGCTGAAGGCCGCCGATGTGCGCGGACAGATCTACCTGAACTTTGGCAGCGACTATCGCGAGGATTTCACTGCCAGCATCCGGCCTGCCGATCGCAAGGTCATCGAGCAGACGGGACTAGACCTGAAAGCACTGGAAGGACGTCGCGTGCGCATCCGCGGCTGGATCGAGCGACGCGGCGGTCCGGCGATCGAGGTCCATGATCGAAGCCAGATCGAAGTGCTCAGCGATTACGTCGGCGCTGTTTCGTCATCGCTCGAAGATTGAGGTAGCGCGACCGTCAACTCGCCCTTCGCGACATCAATATCGGGCACGAATTCGCGGGTAAATGGCACCATCTCGGTCTTGCGCGAACCGGCGAGCTCAACCTCGACAATGTCGCCGGCACCGAAATTATGCACGGCAAGAACCTTGCCGACCTCGCTGCTATCCGGTGCAATCACGCGAAGCCCGACCAGATCCGACAGATAGAATTCTTCATCGCTCGGCTCGGGCAATCGCGCCCGATCGACATATAGCTGCGTGCCGCGAAGGGCTTCCGCGGCCGTACGATCATCGACGCCGGCAATGCGGGCAATCACGCCTTTCGGCGTTACGCGGACGACCTTCAGCTTGAACTGCCGTGTGCCTGCTTCGTCGCTCAGCGCGCCATAGGCTGCGACATCCTCGGGCGCCTGCGTAAAGGAACGCACCAGGATCTCTCCGCGAACGCCGTGCGCCGAGGCGATCTGTCCAATCAGGATGCGATCGGTATTGCCATTCATGGGTACGCCTTGCTCGAACGGCATGACATTCGAGATCGCGGATATGGAAAGGGCGCCGGCAGACCTCGCCAGCGCCCCATCTCAAGCAATCATTCAGCAGATGCTTCGGCGGCTGCCTTGGCCTTCTCGGCCTCAGCGGCCTCGCGCTCCAGGCGCTTCTTGCCTGGCTTGCCCTTTTCAGGGTTGTTCCTGGCTTCACGCTTCATCAGGCCAGCCGCGTCGAGGAAGCGAGCGACGCGATCGGTCGGCTGTGCGCCAACCGAGATCCAGTGCTTGCAACGGTCGAGGTTGAGCTTCACCCGGTCCGGATCGTCGCGCTTCAGCATCGGGTTGAAGGTGCCGACCTGCTCGATGTAGCGGCCATCGCGCGGCGAGGTGCTGTTGGCGGCAACGATATAGTAGTAGGGCCGCTTCTTGGCGCCACCGCGAGCGAGGCGGATTTTGACTGACATACGTTAAGTCCTTTTCTTTCCGTCATCATGAGCCGCAATCGCTGGGCGATCCCGGCGGGTTGGTTTGGGCGCGATCCGCTTGGCGATTGTGCGCGCCGCGCCGGTTACGTCCGGTTCGAGCTACTTCTTCTTGCCCGGAAACCCGGGAAGTCCTGGAAACTTCGGCGCGCCGCCAAGCCCCGGCAAACCGCTGCCGAGACCGGGAAGCCGCGGCATGCCACCGGGCGGCAACCCCGGCATGCCCATCGGCATCTCGCCACGCTTCATCTGTTCGATCATCTCTGGCGTCGGCTCGGGCATGGCGCCACCTCCGCCGCCGAACATGCGCGACAGCATGCCCTTGTTCTTGCCCATGGCCTTCATCATGTCGGCCATCTGGCGATGCATCTTCAGCAGGCGGTTGACCTCTTCCACCTTGGTGCCGGAGCCGGCTGCGATGCGCCGCTTCCGCTTGCCGTCGATCAGCTTCGGCGAGCGGCGCTCCTTCGGCGTCATCGACGAGATGATCGCAGCCTGGCGCTTCAGCACCTTGTCATCGAGGTTGCCGGCCGGAATCTGGCCCTTGAGCTTGCCCATGCCGGGCAGCATGCCGAGCACGCCGGACATGCCGCCGATCTTCTGCATCTGCTTGAGCTGTTCGGCGAGATCGGACAGATCGAACTCGCCCTTCTTCATCTTCTGGGCGATCTGCTGCGCCTTCTCGGCGTCGATCGTCTGCGCGGCCTTCTCGACCAG
>JAEZBU010000149.1 GCA_023426855.1 Pseudomonadota bacterium
CCTCTCCCAGGCCATCTGGCCTGACCGCGTTCGTCTCGCCGCAGGTCATCGCGATCGGCATGGCCGTTGTTACGGCCGGGTGCAGCTCGGACATCACCCGTTTTGACACACCCATGTTCGGTTTGACCGAGACCCGGAGCCGCCATGCTTCGGCGCCAACGCCGCGCGTCGGCATGAACGGCGGCATGGCGCTTGGCGATGCGGGCCAGTCGTACGGCGGCTCTTACACGCCGCCGTCGCCCACCTACAGCAACAACTCGTACGGCAGCAATTCCTACGGCGGCGGCAACGCGTATCGCGGGAATTCCTACGCCGGTTCGGACAGCGTGACCGTGGCATCCCTGCCGGATCCCGAGCCGCGCCCGAGCTATTCATCGCAAGGTGGCGTCACCGGCTATCAGGGATCGCGGCAGTATCAGCAGTCCTACCAGCCGCCGAGCCAGCAGAGCTATCAGCCGTCGCAGGCCTATGCGCCGTCGTCGGTGCCGCCCGCCTATCCGCAGAGTTCCGCGCCGCAATCCAGCTTCGGTTCGGATAACGACTACGGCTCGCGTTCAACGGCAAGCCGCAGTCCGTCGCGTTCGAGCGGTAGCAGTGCCAGCCATGACAACACCGTCGAAGTGGAGCCGGGCGATACCCTCTATTCGATTGCGCAGCGTCATCGCGTGTCGATCAGCGAGCTGATGTCTGTCAACAGCCTGAGCAGCCCGACCTTGCAGCCCGGCCAGCGACTGATGTTGCCGGCGGCACCCAGCAGAACCGCTGCTGCGGTGCGTGGTCGTTCGCAGGCGCGCACCCAGACCGCTGCACACGCGCCTGAGCGTCCGTCGGAAAACACCTATGCAGCGACGCCGACCCCGTTGCCGCAGCCGGGCAGCCAGTACAGCGCTGCCGCAGACGAGGCGACGTCGTACGCCGCTGCCGAGCCCGCGACTGTGGCTGCTACTGAAGAGCATACCGGCGAGACCTACACGCTGAAGCGCGGCGACAATCTCTATGGCATCGCGGTTCGCCATCGCGTGTCCGTCGCAGAATTGCAGCGCGTCAACGGCATCACCGATCCGCGCCGCTTGAAGCCCGGCATGGTGCTGAAAATCCCGGGTTCGGCTTCCGCCTCGACGGCCGTTGCCGAAGCGGCTCCTGCGCCCCGCCAGACGCGTGTCGCGGAAGTTGCGCGTCCGGTCGCTCCGGCTGCCGAGCCGGCGTCGGCGGGTGCGCCTGAGGCGTCGCCGCGTCCGGTCATCATCAATGCACAGCAGCCGCAGCAAGTGGCATCGCTGGGTTCGTCCGGCCAGACCGCGACCGATGCATCTCCGATGTCTTCGGAAGCCGTGGCTGCGATTGCATCGCCGGACCCGGCGCCTGCACAAAAAACGCCGGCACTCGAACGCTCATCCGAGCCTGCAGCTCAGGGCAAGTTCCGCTGGCCGGTACAGGGCAGGATCATCGCGGGCTTCGGCAAGGGCGCCGACGGCACGCAAAGCGACGGCATCAAGCTGGCCGTGCCGATGGGCACCGACGTTCATGCGGCAGAAGGCGGCGTCGTCGCCTATGCCGGTAGCGAGCTGAAGGGCTACGGCAATCTCGTGCTGCTGCGTCATGACAACGGCTGGATCACGGCCTATGCCCACAACGAGGAGCTTTCGGTGAAGCGCGGTGATCGCGTGCGCCGGGGCCAGGTCATCGCCAAGGCCGGCAAAAGCGGCAACGCTGACAGCCCGCAGGTTCACTTCGAGCTGCGGCAGGGATCAAGCCCGGTGGATCCACTCCCGCATCTGGAAAAGCTCTGACGAAAAAGGCCTCCCCGATCGGGAGGCCTTTTTTGATTCGGGCTCTGCTAAGCGGCGCTCGGCCTAGAGCTTTTCCGGTTTAGTCAGAACCACCCGCTCCCCCGCCCGGCCGCCCAACGGCATCATGCTTCGGGGTGGGCGGGCCGGTCAGGCGCTTCCGCCTAAGGCGGAAAGACTCTAGTCGCTCAACCTTTCGGCCATGACGGCGATGGTGCGTGCATAAACTTCGGCGCGGTTCCAGGCCTTGATCACATCGTAGTTGGCGGTGCCCGGACCCCATGCCGCGCCGCGCTTCCAGCCATGCGCCTGCAGATAATTGGCGGTGGAGGCGAGCATGTCCGGCACGCTCTTGACCAGATCGCGGCGGCCGTCGCCGTCGAAGTCCACAGCATACTTGTCGTAGGAGCCGGGGAGGAACTGCACCTGTCCGATCTCGCCGGCCCAGCCGCCGCGCATTTCTTCCGGTGACATGTCGCGCTTCTGCACGATGCGCATGGCGGCCATCAAGTGCTCAGTGAAGAATGCAGAACGGCGGCAGTCGTAGGACAGCGTCGCGATGGCCTGGATGATCGAGTGCTTGCCCGAGCCGTCGCGCCCGAAGTTGGTCTCCAGGCCCCAGATCGAAACCAGGATCTCGCGTGGCACGCCGAAGCGCTTTTCGATGCGATCCAGCAGGCCCGCATGCCGCTTCATCTGCGTTTGGGCGCTTTTGATCAGGTAGGTGCCGACACGCCGCTTGTAGAACTCCTCGAAGCTCAGCTTGAAGGAGCGTTGCGACCGATCGAGCCGGACGACGTTGCTGTCGTAATTGACGTTGGCCAGCGCACGATCGAGCGTCGCCTCGCTGATGCCGCTGGCGCGGGCACGGCCGCGGAAATCCTGCAGCCAGGCATTGAAGCCCTGGCCGTTGTTGCCACACTTGGCACCCTGTGCGTTTGCCGGCGCAGTTGTGAGCATCACGCACGATGTCGCCGCGATGACACAAGCGCGAACCGCCCAGCGGGCCTTGCTATTCACCACCATCACAATCCTCCCCGTAGCGTGCGACCAAGATCGACGCTGTTGGTCAACTATCGCGATTTCGGATCGATGCTTACCCCGTTTGCGTGCCTGCACGCTACAATTCAGGTGGGATCAGCATCCATATCGGTTAGCTCAATCTGAAAATGACCGGTTAACCGCCCGACGTACCGTCGATACGGGCGCAACATGGTCGGGTGATTTGACGAAATTCCGGCGTATTGCGCGCCAGCGACGTCCCGGCTCAGCTTGCCGCTGCGCGGCGATCTGCCAGCCGCTGCTCGGTGCCGTCGATGATGGCGGCGCGCAGGTCTTCCGGGCTGGTGACTTCTGCCGGAATAGCCACGTGTTGGGCTTCCGCGAGTTGGCGCAGATGATCCACCGAGGTGATTGTACTCAGCCGCGATAGGAGCGCTTCGCGGCCGCTGCGGCGGAAGAAGGTCACCAGGCTGAACGCGTAGGGATCGAACGGCGCGCTTTCCGC
>JAEZBU010000210.1 GCA_023426855.1 Pseudomonadota bacterium
CCGGATGCGCCGCCGTGACCGGCTTCCATGTTGATCTTGAGCAGCAGCATGTTGTCGTCGGTTTTCAGTTCGCGCAGGCGCGCCACCCATTTCGCCGGTTCCCAATAGGTCACGCGCGGATCGGTGAGACCGCCGAATGCGAAGATGTGCGGGTAGTTCTTGGCCACGACGTTGTCGTACGGGCTGTAGGACTTGATGATCTCGAAATCCTCCGTCGACTCGATCGGGTTGCCCCATTCGGGCCACTCCGGCGGCGTCAGCGGAAGCGTTTTGTCGAGCATCGTGTTGAGCACGTCCACGAACGGCACGTCGGCGATGACGCCCAGAAACAGATCCGGCGCCATGTTGGTGACGACGCCCATCAGCATGCCACCAGCGGAGCCGCCGTTGGCAACGATGTTGCCGCGACGCGTGAAGTTCTGGTCAGCGAGATATTCTCCGGCTGCGATGAAATCCGTGAAGGTATTCATCTTGGTTTTATGCTTGCCGAGCTTGTACCAGCGATAGCCCTTCTCCTTGCCGCCGCGAATGTGCGCGATGGCATAGACGAAGCCGCGATCGACCATCGACAGCCGCGTAATCGAAAAGCTGGCCGGCATGGAAATGCCATAGCTGCCATAGCCGTACAGGAACAGCGGCGCTGAACCATCGAGCGGCGTGCCCCTGCGATAGAGAATGCTGATCGGCACGGTTTCGCCATCGGCGGCGGGTGCGTAGATGCGGCGTGTGACGTAGTCGGCCGGATCGTGGCCGCTCGGCACTTCCTGCATTTTGCGCAGCTCGCGCTTGCGCGTTTCCATATCGTAGTCGAACACCTGCGCGGGCGTCGTCATCGACGAGTAGTTGAAGCGCAGCGTCGTCGTCTCATACTCGTATCCGGGCATGATGCCGAGCGAATAGGCTTCCTCGTCGAATGCAATCGCATGTTCGCTGCCGTCGGCGAACTTGCGCACGATCACCCGCGGCAGACCGTCCTCGCGCTCCAGCCGCACGAGATAATCCTTGAAGGCCACGGTCTCGATGATCAGCCGGCCCGGCTTGTGCGCGACGATCTCGCGCCAATTGGCCATCTCCGGCGCGTCGAGAGGCGCCTCGCAGATGCGGAAATCCTCCGCGCCACCGGAATTGGTGGTGATGATCAGCCGATCGCCGTGATGTTCGACGCCGTACTCGTGGCCATGTTTGCGTGGCGAGACCAGACGCATTTTGTCATAGGGGGCATCGGCGTCGATCAGATAGCACTCGCTGGTCTGATGATCGTGCGCGTCGATGACAATGAACTTGCGTGACTGCGTCGTGCCGAGCGCGACGTAATAGCCAGCGTCGGGTTCGTGATAGACGATCGCGTCCTGCTCCCTCGGGCTGCCAAGCGTATGCCGGCCGACGGTGCGCGGGCGCTGATGGTCGTCGAGCTGAACGTAGAATAGCGTGCGGTTATCGCGCGCCCATGCGATGTCCCCGCGCGTGTTCAAGATCACGTCGGGCAAATCCTTGCCGGTTGCCAGATCGCGGATGCGGACGGTGAACAGCTCAGAGCCTTTGTCGTCGACGGCGTAGGCCAGCAGCTTGTGATCGGGACTGCGCGATACGCCGCCAAGCTGCCAATAAGCTTGGCCCTCGGCTTCCTTGTTGCCATCGAGAAGCACCTGCTCGGCGCCACCGCCGCGCGGGCGACGGGACACCAGGGGATACTGCCCGCCGGTGACGTAGCTGGTGTAGTATTCCCACGGGCCATCGGGCGCGGGCACCGAGCTGTCATCCTCCTTGATGCGCCCCTTCATCTCCAGGAACAGCTTGTCCTGCAGCGCGCGTGTGTCGCCGAGCATGGCCTCCGTGTAGGCATTTTCGGCTTCCAGGTGGGCGCGGATATCGGCTGTGAGCAACGACGGATCGCGCATCACGTCCTGCCACTTGTCGTCGCGCAGCCAGGCATAGTCGTCGCGGATCGTCGTTCCGTGCCATTGGCTCGTGACCGGCTGTTTCCTGGCTATGGGTGGGGTTGCGATCACGCTGTGTGACCGGCCCGGTGCATCACGCTGCGAGCGGTCGGCTGTCATGAAACGATCTCCGTAATGTCTAAGGCATGAGGCAGGCCGCGCGCTGGTGGCGCGAACGGCCTGCCGGAACGATGTGAAGGCTTTCAGGTTGCGCGGATTGATCAGGGCGTCAGCCCTTCTCGTCCGCTTTCGGCTTGAACTGAAGCGCCGCGCCATTGATGCAATAACGCATGCCGGTCGGTCGCGGTCCGTCAGGGAAGACATGGCCGAGATGCGCATCGCAGGTCTTGCAGCGTACTTCCGTGCGACGCATCAGGAACGAGCGGTCGTCGTGTTCGGCGACGGCGCCGTCCTCGGTCGGGCGCGTATAGCTTGGCCAGCCGGTGCCTGAATCAAACTTGTCATCGGAGGAAAACAGCGGTGCGCCACAGCACACGCAGGTATACATGCCGGCACGCTTCTCGCCGTAATAAGGGTGCGTAAACGCGCGCTCGGTGCCGTTCTGGCGGGTCACCTGGTATTGCTCTGGCGTAAGCTTCTGGCGCCACTCGCTGTCGGTCATGCTGCAGGAGGGGGCCGGGCTGGCTGTCGTCTTCTCATCCATCGATGGAACTCCCTGCTAAGTGCCGCCGGTGGCCTAGTCGAGACCGAGGCGGTGATGATGCTCGGACCCTAATATGGCGTCGCGTGCGTGGAAACGGGAGCCATGCCCAGAAAGGATTTCGGGCATCAGCGCCTGTGCGAAAGCGATGCACAACGGGAATCGGCAAAAATGTAAGATTTGCGTGTGTGTCGTGGTGACCAGCTTAGACCGTTCGCCTTGATTTGGCCCGACTCTCACGACCACTTAGGTTAAGGGCGGACACTTCAAATAAGGCGGCACTTGGTCAGTCAATAGTTGCGCATATCTTATCTAACGGTCGTTGTTTCAGTAATACTCGATCGCGATCGAATTCATGCTTTGCCTGTGACCCATTATAGATTGATGGATATTGTTTTTTAGCTTTGATAGCTGTTGACAATCGGTCGTGGTTGTTGTCCTTGAACTGACGCTGCACTCTGCGGCGCGCGTTCGGTGGGGCGTCTATCTTCAACAGTCGGACAGCGGAGATTGGGCATAGCGCCTGGCTTTCGGCTGCACAAGTTTCAACCCGCGTTTGACTTCGCCTCGCGTTGTTATTGATGGAGAAGGGGAATGGACGACATGGTGCAAGACGAACTCGTCGGGCTGACGGCCGAGATCGTGTCTGCCTATGTAAGCAATAATACGGTTGTCCCATCTGATTTGCCGGGTCTGATCAGCGACGTGCACCAGGCATTGAGCCGGGCGACGACGAATTCCGTTCCAATGGAGCGGGAGGAGCTGAGGCCGGCGATCGCCGTAAAGCGCTCGGTCACGCCCGACTACATCATCTGCCTGGAAGACGGGAAGAAATTCAAATCTCTGAAGCGACACCTGCGGACGCACTACAACCTGTCGCCTGAAGAATATCGCGAGAAGTGGGGCCTTCCGCACGATTACCCGATGGTTGCTCCGAACTACGCCGCTGCGCGCTCCGAGCTCGCCAAAAAGATGGGCCTCGGCACCCGTCGCGACGACCTCTAGGTCCTCGCCAGAACGTCCAGCACGCTTTCACGTTGCCGCAGCCGGAGCACCATGGTCCGGCTGTTTTGCGTTTGCTGACACCGCGGATGCGGGACGGCACCGCGCGGCAAGCAATGATCTGACCTCGGCATGCTCAGCGCGATAGGCCTGCAGCAGGCGGGCATGGCGTCCCAAGTCGTAGGTCCAGTGTCCGGCGATACCGCGCTGGCGTTCGATGCGCAGAGCCTTGCGTAAAAGGCTAAGCAATCGCATGCGGTTTGCCAGATCGGGCGCGATTTCCCATGGCCAGAGCGTCAGCAAGCCCGGCAGATCGCGGGACCGATCGTAAGACCAGGCCGATACGCGAAGCTCTGTC
>JAEZBU010000227.1 GCA_023426855.1 Pseudomonadota bacterium
TACGGCGCGGCAAGGCGAACAAGCTGATCGCCTACGAACTCAACATGTGTGAGAGCACGGTCAAGGTTCACGTCCGCAACATCATGAAGAAGCTCAAGGCCAAGAACCGGACACAAGTCGCGTTCATGGCCACCGAGTTGCTGCGCGGCGAAACGCGAGCCTGACCTTCCATTCGGCGCAGGCTCGCAACTGGATCAAATCAGTGAGCGCCGCGCCGGAATGCTGCCGAAGCCAGCAGGCCTGCACCAACCGCGATCATCACAGTGAATATGCCGTAGAGCAGCGGCTGGCTGAACGCAAAACTATGGAGCAGCAACTCAAGCCCCTGCCGCTCCAGCCTGACGCGTGCCGTATAGGTGCTGATGATGTTACCGTCACGGAACAGATAGACACGCACATCCAGCGGCCCGACAGGAACGTTTGCCGGCAGATTGACCGAAGCGCGGAACAGGCTGCGTCCAATGAAGACAACGCCATATTCCTCCTGAACGTAGAGACCGTCTTTCTGCTTCAGCCGCACGACGGCCTCGCCGAACTCCTGAAGTTCGGCTGTCGTGACGCCGGTTTCCCAGCCCTGGATCGGCGTCATGCGTACCTGCTCGAAGCCGATGTCGTGCTCGCGCAGCACCATCGGGTTTGCGACTTCGTCCAGCGGACGCGTCGCCATGATGGCGTAGTAGCTCGGCACGCTCTGGAAGGTGATCGAGTCGGTGTTGATCCAGATGCCGGCGACATTGCTTTTGCGGCGGGCGACCAGGCGCGTCGGCGTTCCTTCCAGCACGATGACGACATCATACATGCCGGCTTCGGCGGTCAGTTGCCGGCTGTTGTCGACCGCTCCGAACACGACGATCTCGGTGCCGGTGAAGCTCGACGTGATGGAAACGCTGCGCGATGAGACGTCGGCCTGCACGCTTTCGCGCGGCAGGGTATCGGGCGGCACCGGCTTTGGCTGTTCCTGTGCCGTCTGCGCCTGCTCGACCGGCTTGGCTGGGCTTGGCTGTACAGGCGTGGGTTGTTGTTGAGGAGTTTGCCTGCGCTGTGCCTCGGCCATCTCGACGCCAATAACAAGCGCCGGGGCCAGCACCAACAGCGTCCCGCCGACAATCGCTCTGATCAAGCGCCAGTTCGGGGTCCAATTCATGGTCACCGCCGGCCTCCGACAACACCGCTTATTGAATACAGGTCACTGGGGGCGGCGACCAGCCCCCAGGCGATACGGACGCACACCAGAAGCACCAGCGCCGCCAGCAGAAACCTGAGCTGTTCTCCCTTGAGCTTCTGGCCGGCGACCGCACCGAATTGCGCGCCGATCACGCCGCCCACCATCAGGATCATGGCCAGTACGACATCGACTGTCTTGTTCTGAGTGGCATGCAGAATGGTTGTGACCCCGGTGACGAAGACGATTTGAAACAATGACGTCCCGACGACGACGTTGGTGGGAACCCGAAGCAGGTAGATCATGGCCGGTACCATGATGAACCCGCCGCCAACACCCATGATCGCCGCCATCAGGCCGACGAATATACCGATGGCAAATGGCGGGATTGCGCTGATGTACAGCTTCGAGCGATGAAACCGCATCTTCAGCGGCAGCTTATGGACCCAGTGATGCTGGCCGGGACGCCGTACTGACGCCGGCTTGCCTTGCCGGGTCATGCGTATCGTCTTGATGCTCTCGATCATCATCAGAACGCCGATGATGCCGAGGAAGGTAACGTAGCTGATCGATACGACGATATCGAATTGGCCGATCTGCCTCAGCGTCTTGACGATATCAACGCCCAGCACCGAGCCAAGGATACCGCCGGCCAGAAGCACGGTGCCCATCTTGAAGTCGACGTTCTTGCGCCGCCACTGAGCAATCGCGCCGGACACCGACGAAGCGACGATCTGGGCTGCTTCAGTGCCGACCGCGACGGCAGCCGGGATGCCGGAAAAGATCAACAGTGGCGTCATCAGAAATCCGCCGCCGATACCGAACATTCCGGACAGGAAACCGACAGCGCCGCCCATGCCGAGAAACATGAAGATGTTCACGGACATCTCGGCGATGGGCAGATATAAGTTCATGTTTTGTCCGGAACTCGTCGCCAACGTCGCGGCTTAAAGCTCCGGCGCGGCGGAGAAAGCCGAATACAGCCAGCATGGCCGATTTATTCCTGAATTATATTAGTCCTGTTAAGCCAGCGCTGGGCAGCAGGGTCAATCACCAATTTCGCGGAGTGGTATGTTTTGTTCCGCGAATGCTTCAAGCGCGAAACATCGCGTGTTGGTGCGCGCAATATTTTGAGATCGTGACCGCAGGATCAGCCAGCGGTCGGATCGCTGTCTCGCCGCCGCCAGACCTCACCCGCAGCGCGGGAGTCGTTGACGAGATGGTCGATCGGCTTCGGCCGCCAGTCGCGCAATGCGGCATCGGTAGATTGCAGAGCGCTCAGGCTGAGTTGGGTCTTGAGTTTGTCGCGCCGACGCGGAGCTTCCTTGTCGCCAGCCTGGGCCGCGATCGCGAACCACTTGTAGGCTGCGACCTGGTCAGCCTGCACGCCATAACCGCTTTCGAGCAGCACCGCGAGATTGAACTGGCTGTCACGCACGCCGCGTTCGGCTGCCTCGGTGAACCAGTGCGCGGCGGTTCTGTAGTCGGCGGGCGCGCGTCCGGCGCTGAGCACGGCCAGATTGTGCATGGCCTTGATGTTGCCCTTCTCGGCCGCGCTTTGATACCAGACTCGGGCGCGCGCCAAGTCCTTCGCCGTTCCGAGGCCCTGCTCATAGAGCGTCGCCAGTCTGTACTGTGCTGGGGCAAAGCCGCGCGATGCCGAGCGCTGATACCAGGTAAAGGCCTTGGTGAAATCCGACTGAATGCCACGACCTTCCGCAAACCGGGCGGCAACCTCGAATTCCGCAGATGGATCACCGTTGGCTGCTGCGATGCGGAGCGACAGAGGTCCGATGCCCGCGGGCGGCAGCGATTGCGGTTGCGCGCTGGCGCCAATTGCAGTTGTGGCCGCGCCGGCGGCTGAACGTTCGAGATCGGACGGGATCAGCGAGGTGGGAATGGATGCGATGTTGGCTTGCGCGGCACCGAGGCGCGTCGAGGTTTGCGCCATGGCGCGGCGCTGTTGTGCCTGGGCCAGTTCGTCTGCCGTCAGCGAACCGGTTTCGATCAGCACGCCAGCCGGCAGGGCCGGCGACGTGTTGGCGGGCGGGGCTTCGCGCTCCGGTTCGTCGCCGATCAAGCGGCTGTCGCTTGGGCGATCGCCAGCGGCCGCGGGCTGGGTGATGAGGCGGTCGCCAGGGAGGCCAGAAGCTCCGTCGTCGATCAATTGGCTGTGGGTTGGCGTCGCAGCGTCCGTCCCGTCGCCTTTGATGAAGCTGTAGGTGGTCATACCGACGCCAACGGCGACCAGCACCACGAGGGTCGCCAGGAACAGCCCGGCGACCGGCCGGCCGAGCGACTTGCGGCGTCCGCTGAACCAGGAGCGCTTTTCCGGCTGCGGGCCGGCTTCGCCGCTCAGCGGCGGCTGGCTCGACGCCTGGCGCGCGGCGCGGCGCGCCGAGGCAACGAACTCTTCCCGCGTTCCGGCCAATTGCCGGCGCGTGTCGGGTGCTGCTTCGCCAGTGGCGGGCAACGGTTGGGCATCAGGCTTGCTCGGCCCAATCATCGGGGCCGGCGCGCTGTTGGCGGCTAAGCGGGCTTCATCGAGTTCCGCGGCCGTTCCCGCGAAGTCTGCCGGATGTGCGGGCGGCGGGTCGGACGGCTCGGGCGCAGATAGCGATCCGCGCGGATAATGATCGCGCGCCTGATGGTGATAGACGCGTGCCAACAGGGCTTCTCCGTCGCTACGGACGTCGAAATCGTCCTCGGCAGCAACGGGCTCGCTTTCCTCCGGCCAGGACTGCTGTGGCTGGGCTTGCGGGTCGAACCGGTCCAGGAGATGGACCATGGCCTGCTGAATCGTGGTCAGCGCGCTGGCGGTATTTTCGTCGGCCTCACGATAGCTCGATACGAAGCGCTCGATGAGGCCGTTCAGTTCTTCCAGTTTGACGGTTGCGACAGGGGCGTTGTTGCCACGCTGCTGCATGCGCTGGGCAATGGTGTCGGCGAGATGCTCGAAATCGTCAGCCGACAGCGGCGCGTTGCTCAGCAGGTTGGTGAATTTCTCGCTGCCGAGCGTTTCCGTCACCTGCGCCAGATGGCGCTCGATGCTGTCGAGCCGCGCAAGCTGTGCCTGACCGCTCTCGATGTGCTGGGCCAGATCGGCGATTTGCGCTTCGACAAGGCGCAAACCCTCGGCATCAGCCCGCGTGGCGATGCCTTCCAGCGCCTTACCGACGCGATGCTCCAGCGACTGGAACCGGGATTCGAGATCCGTCACTGAGCCGCGCGGCCAGATGGCCGACAGCGCGTGTTCGAGCCGGTTCGCGACCGCATCGAGCCGGCGCGTCGTGTCGCCATGATCCGCCTGCGAACTGCCGGCGAATGCTGTCTGATAGGTGTAGCCCGAACCGGCGCTGGCCTGATCGGAGCGATCCGGAACGTCAGTGCGGTCTTCCAAAGCCTGGGTAAACGCTTCCGCCGCGGCGGGATCCCAATGCTGGTCGGCGCCGGGGGACTGTGACTTGCGAGCTGTCTCTCTGGCGGGAGACGGCGTGCTCCGGCTGTCGGTCACGCCCCAATAATCGGCGACGCCGGTGTCTTCGCCGACATCGGACTGTACCCACGCGTCCAGGGTCGCGCACGGATATTCGGCGTCGTCGTCCTGGGCGTTTCGCGGCAGTTCAGCGGGATCGCCGATGCGATCTGCAAGATCAGCTAGTCCATCCTCGATGCGGGCAAAGGCGGCTGCGAGGGCCGGCGGAACGGTGTCGCGCACTGACTGGGCTTCCTCGCCCAGATGCACCAAGCGATCGTGCATCTCGCGCAGCGTCGAGCCATGTCGCGTGTCCGCGTCAGCAATATGATCTGCAATCCGTCCGAGCAGGACCTTGAGCTCGCCTGCCTCGCAGGATACGCGGGCGCTATCATCGCCTTGCGCATTGTGCGGATCCTGGCTGCTGTAGTCCGACATTGCCTCTCCCCAAGAGGATCGCGTGATCCCAAGCCGGATGCGCTTCGTGCCGGCCCCCTACGAGGAGAAAGTCAGGAAGGCGCCGCCAAACGCGCTTCCATCGTGCCGTAAGAATTGCATCGAAGGTCCGACAAAGCAGGCACGAGCTTCGGACCCTTATCGACTGAGGCTGTCAGTCACCAGTAAACGTTCCGTTAAGGAGATCCTACAAATCTCTAAACTGCCGCAAATTGGGCACATTTCGCGGTCCGGAACGTACCGCAAGACGGCAAATGCCCATGGATTGGCCGCAGATTGGCGCTTGAATTCGATTCGTTCGAGGACGACATGGAAATCCGGCGGCCCATCGATGGGGTGGATTGTCCGGTCTGAGCAGTCAGGAGGTGCCCTATGCGCGCCCTATACATCGTGGTTCCGGCAGTCGCCATGCTGGGTCTTGGTGCTGCAACCGTTTCCGGGCAGGAGCGCCAGGCGCGCTTCACCATGAGCCCGGTGGATGACGGGTTCGTCCGGCTCGATACCCAATCCGGCGAGATGTCGATGTGCGCCCGCCGCGACAGCAAGTGGGTGTGCGAGCCGATGACCGATCAGACGGCTGCTCTGCACAAGGAGATCGAGGCGCTCAAGGCGGAAAACGAACGTCTGTCGGTGCTGGCCGGTGCGCCGCCGCCTCGGAGTGGCGATGGCCTGGGCGCGATCCGTCCTGAAAAGAAGCTCGAACTTCCCAGCGAAGAGGACGTCGATCGGGCGTTCGACTATGTCGAACGGATTTTCCGCAAGTTCCGTGACCGGCTGAAAGAGTTCGAGAAGGAAGAGAACCTGGAAAAGAAGGGAACGCCCCTTTGACGGGTCATTCGGGCGGCGTGACTTCGGCACAGGACGAGCGATGCTGAACCAAGCGCGCACGACGCTGACAATTGCAACCAAAGGTCCGGGCTTCACCGACCTGACCGTACACTTGCGTTTATGGCTCGAGGGGATTGAAGCCCGCGAAGGGTTGGCGACTGTCTTCGTGCGACATACGTCAGCCTCGCTGGTGATCCAGGAAAATGCTGATCCTGATGTCCGTGACGATCTCGTTGGCGCGCTGGACCGCCTTGCGCCACGTGCGTTTCCCTATCGCCACGACACCGAAGGCCCGGACGACATGCCGGCGCATATCAAGTCGATGGTGACGGCGACGTCGATCGGTATCCCGGTCGCTGACGGCGCGCCCGTGCTCGGTATCTGGCAGGCGCTTTATCTCGTCGAGCATCGGGATGCCCCACACCGTCGCGAGGTGGTCTTGCACTTTGTGGGCGAAATGCGGACTGCGTAGGTAATGATCCGGTCGATCGCTTGCTCCGAAGCGATTTTGGTTCTAACCGGAGTGGAGCGGATTTTCCGGAGCGCGTGATCTCATGGTGCTACGCATTTTCAGTGGGCTTTTTCTGCTGGTAGCCACGATCGCGCTTATCGCCGACGTGACCCGGGCTCAGCTCGGCACGCCTGGAGCGCCGTTTACACCGCTCATCACCCAGCTTGCCGAATCCGCGCCCAATACGCTGGCGGCGATCCAGCGCAAGACATCTGTTGTGCACCCGCTGGTCTGGGATCCGATTGTCAGGTCGTTGCTGCTGCTGCCGTCCTGGATCACGTTCGGCGTCATCGGACTGGCGTTCGGCTGGTTCGGCCGCAGGCGCTATGGCGTCAACGTCTACACCAACTGAGCGCTGGGCCGAGAAACGAACGCTTACTTCTTCAGCGGTATCGTCGCGGATGCCGGTGCGCGTTCGCCAAGGTCGACCTTCGATTTGGTCAGGTCGATCAGGATGCCGCTGGCCACCAGCAACACCAGAACAGTGCAGAACGCCAGCACCACGTTGTGATGTCGGCGGTTCAACGTAGCAACTTCTGCGTCCGCAATGCTGCCGTCGGTTTCCGCAAGCGATTGGATGCCACGCAGCTTCTTGTGA
Source organism: Pseudomonadota bacterium (assembly GCA_023426855.1). GTDB lineage: Bacteria > Pseudomonadota > Alphaproteobacteria > Rhizobiales > Hyphomicrobiaceae > ZC4RG25. The sequence goes on from JAEZBU010000227.1 coordinate 7,031, forward strand.
AGCGCGCGGCGAACGTATCCGCGATTGGTCACTTCGATTCCGGATCGGCGGGCGACCTCGTGTGCGATCTCGGGCAGCGGCAACGCCGGGTCGACATTGGCCTCGCTGATAAAGCCGAGCGGGATCTTCTCGCCGTCCTTGGTGATGAGGCGTGCGCCGCAGAGCAATACAGGCGCCATGGTGCCACCGTAGACTTCGCGCCGCATTTCGACGCTGCGGATGTCAGAAAAAGGAATGTTGTGTTTGCGATAGGCGAACTTCGGCATTGCGGCGCCACTGGCGGCGGGCAGCGTGAACTTGAGCGCCTTGTCGTTGATTTCGACGCGTGAGCGGATCGAATGCACCAGCTCGAACACCAGCAGCACCATGACGATGATGAAGGCGCTGGCGAAGATCGTGAAGCCGATGGTGTCGGTCCATAGCTGATTGGTCAGCCGCTGATATAGCATCGCCGGCAGGCTGATGAAGAACGGCAGCAACAGCAGGAATATCAGGGACAGGATGGTCTTGCGTACGCCGCTGGCCTGGTAGACCTGTTTGGGGAAATCCTCTCGCGGCAGCTCGTAGTGGCGAGCGGATGGCCCAGGGGGAGAGGCCTTGGCGGGCGTTGCTGGCACTGGCGTCGCGGCGATGGGGGGCGTGGCTTCCGGAGGTAGGCTGGCGGCTGGCGGGGCGATGGCGGTCGCCGCGGCAACGGCCGCAGCGGTCGCGCCGAGATCGGCAGATGCCTCTTGGGTGGACTCAGCGGCTGAAGGCTGCTCCACATGATCTGCGACAATGGCTGGCGTATCTGGCGCAGCCTTCTTATCTTCGGTCATCATACGCCTCCCTCAGCATGTCGAACTCAACCGATGACCAGACCCAATTCCTATGACGCGCTCGCAATGATGTGAGACATACACCTCCTGCTTGCGAGCGGTGGTGACATTATATCATGCTCGACGCTGACGACACCCAGGAGACACCATGCTGTTCTCGCGCAAGAAGCTGCAGATGCCGACGCCGGAAACTGCGCTCAAGGGTCGCCCGGACGCGATACCCACTGCCCGGACCCATTTCGTGAACGGCCACGGCCTGAAGGGGCCGTACCCCGAGGGCTATGAAACAGCTATCTTCGGAATGGGCTGCTTCTGGGGCGCTGAGCGCAAGTTCTGGCAGCTCGGCGACGGCATTTATGTGACCGCTGTCGGGTATGCGGGCGGCCTGACACCCAACCCGACCTACGAAGAAGTCTGTTCCGGCGGCACCGGACACAACGAGGTCGTGCTGGTCGTGTTCGATCCCAAGGCGATCAGCTACGAAACACTGCTCAAGACGTTCTGGGAAAGCCACGACCCGACCCAGGGCATGCGCCAGGGCAACGACATGGGCACGCAGTATCGCTCCGGCATCTACGTCACGACGCCCGAACAGCGCGCTGCGGCGGAGGCGTCCAAGGTGGCCTACCAGCCAGTGCTGGCGGCGAACGGCTACGGCGAAATCACCACCGAGATCGTCGATGCGCCGGAGTTCTATTTCGCCGAGGACTATCACCAGCAGTATCTGGCCAAGGTTCCCAACGGCTATTGCGGCCTGGGCGGTACAGGACTGTCATGCCCGATCGGCACCGGTGTGAAGGTCGGTGCCTGAGCCACCCGGTCAAGGCTGCGTCGACACCAGATGAAAGCAAGAAAGGCAGCCCGTGGGCTGCCTTTTGTTCTACTGCTTGGCCGAACTGGGCTTGGCCACCGAGGCCGGGGCGTCGAGCACCGCTCGGCATTCATTTGGTAGCTGCGCCATGGTGATCGGCGGGCGTGGTTTCGGTGGCTTGGCTGGCGGCGGCCGCGGTGGCCGGGCCAGCAGCGCCATCCAGTCGTCGAGTTCCTTGCCGCACGTATCGCTGGTGGGCGTCGGCGCCTGTGGTTTGCAGGTGGGACTGCCCTTCGGACAGGCGATGCGAATGTGGAAGTGATAGTGATGCCCCCACACCGGCCGCACCTTGTTCAGCCAAGCGCGATCCGTGCCGACTTTGCTCGCGCCTTCGCATAGAGCCTTCTTGATCGCCGGATGCACCAGCACGCGCTCGACCTCAGGATAGGTCGCTGCCCGCTTGATCAGCCGGACATGCCGCTCCGACCAGATCTCGGGGTTGACCGAGAATTTGTCTTTCAGCATCGAGGTCGCCGAAAGATCTTCACGTTCGCGCGCGCTGAGACGGCGGTCGGGCATCGGCGTGAACCAGATGTCCGCATCGAGGCCAATCTGGTGGCTGGCATGGCCAGTCAGCATCGGGCCACCGCGCGGCTGCGAGAGATCGCCGACCAGCAAACCGGCCCAGCCGTCGTTCTTCTGGGTCTCGGCCGCGAAACGCTGCACCAGCGCTACCAGATTTGGATGCCCCCAATTGCGATTGCGCGATAGCCGCATGGCCTGCCACGCCGGACCATCGACGGGGACTGCAGCGCCGCCCGCCAAGCAGCCGCGCGCGTATGTGCCGATGGCACGTGCCGACAGGTTCGCCGGGGTCTTGGTGTGTCCGAACAATTCCTTTGCCGGCTTCTCGGCCGGAGCGGCTTTCTCAGCCTTGCCCTTGCCGGTCGCCGCCGCGACGTCTGCCGCAGGCTTGTCGGACGCCGTTTGCGCCAGCGCCGGTGCGATCAAGCATCCGGCAGCCAGCAACGATGCGATGACGAGTTTGCAATGCATGAGCCGACTTTTGAGATTGCGCCAAAGATGTCTTTCTATAAACGAATGCGAGGCCGAAATGAGGCCCCGCGCGGCATCTAACGTCGCATTTCATAAGCTCAGCCACCTTGTCATTGCCGCGAGAGACGATGCAAGCCCGTTCGGGAACACGATATGGATGACCTGATAGATACCGGCCCGGCAGACGCACCGGCCCGCCTGATCCTGGCGCATGGCGCGGGGGCGGCGATGACCAGTCCGTTCATGGAGACAATGTCCGGGATGCTGGCGGAGCGGGGCATTGCGGTCACACGCTTCGAATTCAAATACATGGCGTCGCGCCGCAAGACAGGAAAGCGCCGTCCGGCGCCGCGCGCCGACAGTCTCGGGCCGGAATATGTGGCCATCGTCGATGCGGTCCGGCAATCGATGCCTGCGGGCCAAGCGCTGCTCATCGGCGGCAAATCCATGGGCGGGCGCGTCGCCAGCCTGGTCGCGGATGAGCTGTTCGCCGCGCAGCGCATCAACGGATTGGTTTGTCTCGGCTATCCGTTTCATCCGCCAGGCATGCCGGAACAACTCAGGACTGAACACCTGATCGACCTCAAGACACCCGCACTGATCGTTCAGGGCGAGCGCGATCCGTTCGGCAGTCGCGCTGAAGTCGAGGCGATGGCGCTGTCATCCGCGATCTGGATGCAATGGGCTGGCGACGGCGACCATGATCTCGGTCCGCGCGGCGGCAAAGGTTTCACGCGCCGCGGCAACCTGGAAGCCGCGGCCGATGCGGTCGCGGCCTTCGCTGCGGACGTGACGATCGAGCAGGCCTAGGGCATTTCCGATTTAGGTCGAATATTGTCCCCTCCTGGTCATCCCGGGCCTTGTGCCCGGGATCCATCTCACGGCTGGCGTCGACACCTGCAGTTGGATGGATCCCGGTGACAAGCACCGGGATGACAACTGTGGCTCGGTTGACGTCTCCGTTTCCATCTCAATCGGAAGGACCCTAGCCTTAAGCTTTCACGACAGCCGGTTCTGCTTCCGGTAGCCGCTGCGGCAGCAGCCAGACGGCGACCAGCGTTGCGGTCGCCGCGATGGCCAGGATCTGGAACAGGCGGTCGAAGCCCCAGCCCTGGTGGATCCAGGCGATCAGCGGCAGCGCCATCGCCAGCACCGCGAAGCTGACCACATAGCGCACGCCGTAGATCGAGGCGCGCATGTCGGACTTGGCGATCTTGCCGATCATGTAATCGTTGATCGGGATCTGGCCGAAGGCGCCGAGCATGAACGCCAGCGCCACGATCAGCGCGGCCCAGTCGGACAATCCTGGCATCAGGCTGAAGAACACGATCTGGATGATGGCGACCGTCATGAACACGCGGCGTGGGCCGTAGCGGTCGAGCGAACGGCCGACCACGAGTTGCGCGACGGAAGCCGCCGCGAACACCAGGAACGCCAGCCAGCCGACGACCGTTGCAGAGCCTGCAATGCCTGTCAGCCGTTCGTCGAACACCTTCGGCAGCGAGAAGGTCGTGGACTGGAAGATGATGCCGGAGATCGCGGTGGTGAAGAAGATGATCGCGGTCAGGCGGATCAGCATGGCCTTGGCTTCCACGCTCATCGGGGCCGACGCGCCGGACGACTTGGCGCGCGCCGCCGCCGACGTCGCCACCATGTCGCCGCGGAAGTAGAAGATGTAGGTGAATCCGATCAGGATCGACACCACGCCCGGCCAGATGAAGGCCGAACGCCAGCCGCCGTTGTCGATGAAAAAGCCCGTCAGCAGGGCGGCGCTGGCAACGCCGAGATTGCCCCACACGCCGTTGATACCGATGGCCATGCCGGTTCCGGTTTTCGAGGCGCGCTCGATCAGCAGCGCGAGGCCGACCGGATGATAGATCGCCGCGAACACGCCGATGACGAACAGCCCAAGGCCGACTTCCAGCGGCGTGCGCGCGAAGCCGGTGACGATGGCCGCAATGCCGATGCCTATGAAAAACACCGCCATCATGCCTTCGCGGCTCCAGCGGTCGGCGAGCCAGCCGGCCGGCAGCGCGAACACGCCGAACGCGATGAAGCCGGGTGTGGCGTAGGGGATAAGCGCGGAATAGCTCATGCCCCATTCGCGTGTCAGCGCGAGCGCGGCCACGGTGGCGAACACCAGCGTCATGAGGTGGTCGATGAAATGACCGATATTCAGGAACAGGAAGTGCAGCCGGTCTCGCGACGTCGCATGCGGCATCGTTCAGTTTCCCCCTGCACGTCCGGACATTGATTGGCCGGTTCGCATTGAATTGGCTTTCACAGCTCGGCAGACGGTCGCGAGATGTGCGGCCGCCCATCAATGCGGACCATAGTTGCGTTCGCGGGAAAGCAGAAGCCGCAGATCGGTATGGGTGATCAGCGGCCGGCTGCGTAGCCTTGCATGCCGCGCGGGTTGGCGGCGGCCTTGCGGCGCACACCATTCTGGCTGGCCGCCGTCAGTCGGCCTTCGGTCCAGGCACCGCCGACTTCCACGATATGGCCGCGCTTGCGCAACTCGGCGATCGTTGCCGCCGGTACGCGATCCTCCAGCACCACCACGCCAGGCCGTGCCGTCCGCGGCCAGAATGATCCCGGGAAATGCTCGATATGCCAAGCCGGCGCGTCGATGGCTTCCTGCAGGTTCATGCCGGCATGGACATGGCGCAGGAAGAACGCGCAGCTCCATTGATCTTGCTGATCACCGCCGGGCGTACCCCAGATCATGTATGGTTCGCCGTCGCGTGCCGCCATGCCGACCGACAGCGTCGAACGTGGCCGTTTGCCGGGCGCCAGTGAACTCGGCAAACCCTCTTCCAGCCAGAACATCTGCGCCCGCGTGCTGAGCGGGAATCCAAGTGTGGGAACCACCGGCGACGACTGCAGCCAGCCGCCCGACGGTGTGGCGGAGAACATGTTGCCGTGTTTGTCGATGACGTCGATGTGCACGGTATCGCCGCGCGTTTCACCGAGCCGCCCGACGGTCGGTTCGCCAGCGCCCGCCGCCGACACCGCCGTGCGGCCGTCACTGGTGCCCTTCATGACAACCTTGCCACCGAACCCGGCAATCTGCCCGGGACGCTGTTCCATGGACGCGGCGTTCGGATCGATAAGTTTGCGCCGCTCGGCATTGTAGGCCTTGGACAGCAGTTGCTCGATCGGCACGTCGACGAACTTCGGATCACCGTAGAACGCCTCGCGGTCGGCGTAAGCGAGCTTGGCACACTCGATCCACGTGTGCAGGAAGTCGGCGTTCGTTGGGTCGAGGTTCTTGAGATCGTAGCCGTCCAGTAGCGCGAGCATTTGCAGCAGCACCGGCCCCTGCGTCCACGGCCCCGGCTTGAATACGCGATAGTTTCCGTAGTCGAGATGCACGGGCGCCTCGACGGTGGGTTGCCATGCGGCCATATCCACGCCGGACAGCACGCCACGATGCGGCCGCCCGCTGACATCCATCAGCTCCTGCGTGCGATAGAACGTGTCGATCTCTTCGGCGACGAAGCCCTGGCTCCAGACCTTGCAGGCGCGCGCGATTTCAGCGTCGCGGCCACCGCCGCCAGCTTCGGCTTCACTGAGCAGTCGCGCATACGTCTCGCCAAGCTTGACGTTGTAGAACATCTCAGCAGGTGCGGGCACGTCGCCGTTGGGCAGGAAGACTGCCGCCGACGTCGGCCAATGCTGGCGGAACATGTCCGCCACGGTGCCGATGGTGGCCGATGCGCGCTCCACCAGCGGGTGGCCGTTGATGGCGTAGCTGATCGCGGGTTCGAGCACGTCACGCGGGCGCATGGTGCCGTAGTCGCGCAGGATCAGCATGAAGCTCTGGAACGAGCCCGGCACGCATGCGGGCAGCAGGCCGGTGCCTGGGATGATGTCGAGGCCGAGGTGGCCGCGATAATGTGCGATCGTGGCGCCTGCCGGTGCCGTGCCCTGCCCGCACACCACCTCCGGCCGCTCCTTGCGGCGATCATACAGCATGATCGGCACTTCGCCGCCGGGCCCGTTGAGATGCGGCTCGACAACTTGCAGCGTGAAAGCAGTGGCGACGCCGGCGTCGAACGCGTTACCGCCGCGTTCCAGAATGCTCATCCCCACCGCCGTGGCGATCCAATGCGTCGAGGTGACGACGCCAAAGGTGCCCTCGATCTCCGGACGCGTGGTGAACGGGTTGGGGTTGATCAGTGCCATTGCCGGTATCGCTTTCGTTCGCTTTCCGATAGCGGCTAGGCGGTGACCTTTTCCCCGGTCCCCTGCCGCCAAGCCGTAAACTGCCGCAAGATGACCGGGGATGCCATAGCCAGGCCGACAAAAGATGTCGTCCAGCCCGGCATGACCATCGGCACCGCGGCCAGGCATAGCAGTGCACGCTCCCACACGAAGATCGGCACCAGGCCGAACCCGACGAAGGCGGCCGACAGCGTGACGATGCTGATGATGCAGCCGATCACGGATGAGAAGAACTCGCTCCAGGTGAAGCTCGATACCATGATCAGCATCGACGGCGAGAACACGAACACGAACGGCACCATGATTTTGCCGAGCGCGAGACGGAACGCCGTATTGCCCGTTTTGAACGGATCCGCGCCTGCCATGCTGGCGCCGGCGTAGGCGGCGATGGCGACCGGTGGCGTTACGTCGGCAAGAATCCCCCAATAAAACACGAAGAAGTGCGCCACCAGCGGTTCGACACTGAGCAACACCAGAGCCGGCGCCGCGACTGTCACCATGATGATGTAGTTCGCCGTCGTCGGTACGCCGCAGCCCATCAACACACAGACGACTGCCGTCATCAGCAGCGTGAAGAACAGCGTCATGTTGGGCACCTCGAACGGCAGGAACGGCGCGAAGTTCGAGATGGCGCCCGCAGCTTGTGCGGCGGTCGATGTGACGATGTACGAGATCTTGAAGCCGGCGCCAGTCAGCGTCACGACACCGACAATAATGCCGACGGTGGCCGCCGCCGCGCCCACGGCGATCGCGTACTTGGAGCCGACAACGAAGGCATCGACGATCTCGTTGACCTGTTTGCGGCCCTCGGGGCTCGAGAATACGCCGTGCACCATGAAGGCGACGGCGCCCAGGAAGACGAAGAAATTCCAGCTCGCAGCAAACGGTCCGAGAACCAGCGTTTCGCGCAGGAAGCCCAGCGGGGCCAGGACACACAGCGCGATACCAAAGGCCACTGCCGCGATGTAGCGGTTGGAGGCGAGGCCCATCAGGATGCATCCGGTGATACCCCAGAATGCAGCCAGATAAGGCGTGTAACCGGAGAACAGGATGGTCACCAGCGCGGCGAGCGGCGCCAGCGTCGGCCAGTCGCGTGCAATGACGTCGCGCAGCCGCGGAATTTCGCCCGGCTCGAGGCCGCGCATGCCGGTCTTTTTGGCTTCAAAGTGCACCTGGCACAGCACGCCGAAGAAATGCATGAACGCCGGCACGATAGCCGCGATGATGATGGTCGCGTACGGCAGTCCGAGGAACTCGATCATCAGGAACGCGGCGGCGCCCATGATCGGCGGGGTGATCTGGCCGCCCGTCGCGGCTGTCGATTCGACCGCCGCCGCGAAATGGCGCTGGTAGCCAAGGCGCACCATCATCGGAATGGTGAGTGAGCCGACGGTGACGGTGTTGGCGACTGACGAGCCAGAAATCATGCCGAACAGCGCCGAGCCGAAGATCGAGATCTTGGCCGGGCCGCCAGCGAAACGACCAGCGACCGCAGCGGCGACACCCAGGAACAGGCGGCCCAGGCCGACCTTGGTCGCCAGCACGCCGAACAGCACGAAGTGAAAGACGTAGGTCGCGACGACGCCGAGCGCGATGCCGTAGATACCCTGGCTGGTCAGATAAAGGTGGTTGATCAGGTTCGACCACGACGAGCCCGGATGCAGCAGCACGCCGGGAAAGTAATTCCCGTAAAGCGCGTAGATCATGCAGATGACCGCGATCAGCGGCAGGCCCCAGCCGATGGCGCGACGCGTGGCTTCGATCAGCAGTACGATCAGCATCGAGCCCATGAATACGTCGAGCGTCGATGGATTGCCGATCCGGTCAGCCAGATCGTGGAACACCCAGGGCATATACAGGCTGCCGACGACAGCCGCGAGAAACAGGCCCCAGTCGAGCAGTAAAACGCCCCCGGGGCGAAGCAGTGTCGATTTCGGCTCTTCGGATGTCCGACGCTTGAGCATCGGGAAGACGAGGAAGATGAGCCCGGCCACAAACGCCAGATGCACGCCGCGATGCACTTCCTCGCGCAGCAAGCCAAATCCGGCCGTGTAATAGTGAAAGACCGACAGCGCAAACAGCATCCCGCCGACGAGCATCTCGGCCCGCGGCGTGAGCTTTTGGAAATTCATCTCCGGATCGAGCTCTGCTTCGAGCTGCCGCGCCTTGTCTTCCGAAATGATGTTGATCGACATGGGCCGAGTACCGGAAAGGGTGCTGGAGGGGTGCCGACCGAGGTCGGGATGGTTACCGTACAAGGTTGCAAGCTATAGCAGCCAAGCCCCAGAGGGAGCTAGTGAAACGGAAGTAGGGGCTGGGCTGCCGCGCGTTCGGCACGTATTCAATATGCCCGCTATTTCGGCAACGCGGCGCACATAGCCGACCGCTTGCGACGAGATGCGGACCATTGGTGCGGCGCGATTGGTAATCCAGGGCGGCGGGTGGAACCCAGCTCGATTCGTCACGTTCCGGCAGGCAGATACATCATAACCAGGCATTTGCCCCAGGGTGACGCGCCATGACGGGATCAATACTTTCCGCGATCAATCGCTTTCTAACGCCGGATATGATTACGCGCATTGCATCGGCGGCGGGCTTTGATTCAAAGCTCGCCCAGGGCGCCGTATCAGCGGCGGCGCCGGCCATTCTCGCAGGTTTGGCCAAGGTCGCCGGCACGACCACAGGTGCAGACCGAATATCGGATGCTGCCGCCTCGATATCATCAGGCGGAATGGAAGCTTTCACGAGTCGGCTGAGCAATCCCACGCAACTTATGGAGCAAGGCGGTTCGCTTCTGTCATCATTGCTTGGCGGGAACGCCATGAGCGCCCTCACCTCGGGCATCGCCAAATATGTCGGCAGCAGCGAAGGATCGACACGATCGCTGCTTGGGCTTCTAGCGCCAGCCGTGCTCGGAGTGCTGGGGCGCGAGCAGCAGGCGAGCGGTGGAAACGGTACGGGGCTGGCGCGCGCGCTTCGTAGTCAGGCCGGCGAGTTCACGGCAGCACTGCCGCCGGGCCTTGCCAATATGCTCAACGCGGGCGGTTTCCAGAACATCTCAAGCGTTTCCGACACCGCCACAGGCTCCGCGACGAGCGGCAGAGAGCGGCCTATGAATACCCCGCCTCCTCACGTAACGCAGTCGCGTGCGACGACGACGACCACGACGTCGCGAGGCAGCGATTACTCCTGGGCTTACTGGGCCATCCCACTCGTCGCGCTGGCAGCGCTCGGCGCTTATCTGTTGGGTGGAGACCGAACGGGTCGCGAGGTGGCAACGGCTCCCACCACGGAAACGGCCCGGCCTGCACCGACCACCGGCACGGCGCCTTCGACCACCAACCAGAGTGCAACGCTGAGTCCTGGTCAGGTCCAGACGGCCATGACGCTCAGTTCGTTGCTACGCCAGCCACTGAATAGCAGCACTGGTGAACAGCTCGGGTCCATACAGGATGTTCTCATCACGTCCGATGGCCGCGTTGCTGCGGTGGTTGTCGGTACGGAGCGCGCGCTGGGTATCGGCGAGAAACGCGTGATACTGCCGTTCACGGTGATCGACGTCGTGCGCCGCAACGGGGCTCCGCATGCTCTGGTATTCAGCGGAACCAAGGAGCAACTGAGCAGTGCTCCGAGCTTTGAACCAGCGGATGGCGCGGCGCGTCCGGCGGCCCCTGCCGAACCGGCGCCTCCCAAGCAGTAGGCCCTAGCCTTAGGATTGCGACGAAACGTATCGCGCTCGGCCGCGGCGCAGCCCATGAACTGGGTTGCGCCGCGGATTTGTTTTGCGCAAGTTTCTCAGGCGCTCAGCGAGGAGATCCCGAATGAAGTTGCCGGCCATGCCCTTCACCACCGTCGATTGGAAAAGCGTTCCTGTGACCGAGCACAAGGGCGATACGGGCATGGCTCTGTGGCGGACAGTCCAGGTCGGCGATCTGCGCGTGCGTTGTGTCGAGTACACGCCGGGCTATCTCGCCGATCATTGGTGTGATCGCGGGCACGTCCTGTTTGTGCTTGAAGGTGAATTGGACACCGAATTGCGCGACGGGCGCACATTCAAGCTGACACCCGGCATGAGCTATCAGGTCTCGGATTTCGGTGATCCGGCGCATCGCTCATCGACGAAGACGGGCGCAAAGCTATTTATCGTCGACTAACGCGTTACGGGAGACCTGCCGGGACGTTTCGCTTCTGAGCTGATCGCCGGCAACCGCGGCCTGTTGAAAGGTGGCGAGCAAGAACGCGCCGCCTGCTGAAAGCGCTTGGAATGGAATTCTCTTCTTTTCTTTCCAGGCAAGCGGCTGGGGAATATTTTTCTGCTATTGTGCGCTGGCGACGGAGCGGCCAAGCCCTCCGATCAGACGCTGTAGAAATGCAAAGTGCAGGGCTGGGAAAAATCGCTGCCATTTCGGTGAGCAGTCATTTTCCGTCTGCCCCATGGATGGACTGAATGAATTTCCAGCAATTGCGCATCGTCCGCGAGACCGTGCGCCGCAACTTCAATCTGACCGAGGTCGCGGGCGCGCTGTTCACGTCCCAATCCGGGGTGAGCAAACACATCAAGGATCTCGAGGACGAACTCGGCTTCGAACTGTTCGTCCGCAAGGGCAAGCGGCTGCTCGGCTTGACGGAGCCGGGCAAGGAACTGGTCGATATCGTCGATCGCATCCTCGTCGATGCCGGCAGCATCAAGCGCCTTGGCCAGCAGTACGCGGCGCGCGATCAGGGCCAGCTCACCATCGCGACCACGCATACCCAGGCGCGCTATGCGCTGACCGAAGTCGTGTCCGGGTTCATGCAAGCATTCCCTAAAGTCCACCTTGTGCTGCACCAGGGCAGTCCGCCCGAAATCGCTTCCATGCTGCTCGATGGGCAGGCCGAGATCGGCATCGCTACCGAAACGTTGGCCAATACGCCGAACCTGGCGACGTTTCCCTATTACGCCTGGAGCCACGGCGTGGTCGTCCCGAACGGGCATCCGCTCGCCTCGGTCAAGGAACTGACGCTGGAGGCCATCGCCGAGTATCCGATCATCACCTATCATGAGGGCTTCACCGGGCGCACCAACATCGACCGGTCGTTCGCCGAGGCGGGGCTGGCGCCCGACGTCGTGATGTCGGCAATGGATACGGACGTGCTGAAGACCTATGTCGAGCTCGGGCTCGGCGTCGGCATCATCGCCTCGATGGCGTTCAATCCCGATCGCGATCGCGGCCTGCAACTCCTGACCAGTCCCGGCCTGTTTCCCAACAACACGACTTGGATCGCGGTGCGCAAGAACAGCTATCTGCGCCGCTACGCCTATCGCTTCATCGAGCTATGCTCGGCCGAACTGACCGAAGCGATCGTGCGCAAGAAGTCGGGCAGTACCGGAGACTAGTCAGCACGAAATGAACTGCGGGGCATGATTTAGGGCAGCGCCGCGGTTTGGAACAGCGTGACGCGCAGCCCTCCGTGCGGGACTGGCGCAGTGGTTGGCAGGAAAGGCAGGCCGGTTGCGTGCGCCAGCGTCGGTTCGCTGGTAACGATCGCGACGCGCCATCCGGAAAAGCGTGTTTTCAACGTTTGCCCGAGCGCGCGATATAGTGGCGCCAACTGGCCCTTATCGCCAATGCGGGCACCATACGGCGGGTTGGTGATGATGAGCCCTGGCGGCCCCTCGGGCACAGCTATGTCGCTGATGGTGCACTGGCGGAACTCGGTGAAATTCTCGACGCCCGCGCGTACCGCATTGGCCTGGCTCATTCTGATCGCCCCGGCGTCGCGGTCGCTGCCGTAGAAGCGCACAGCGGGCGTGCGCTGTCCACTGGCCTCGCGCATACGCTGCCAGGCAGCCGCATCGAAGGTCGCCAATTGCTCAAACGCGAACGTGCGCGAACGCCCCGGATTGAGTCGTGCCGCAATCTCGGCGGCTTCGATGATGAAGGTGCCCGAGCCGCACATCGGGTCGAGCACGGGTTCATTCTCATCGTAGCCGCATTGGCGCAGGAACAGGGATGCCATCGTCTCGCGGATCGGCGCCTTGTTGACCGCCTCCTTGTGACCGCGCTTGTGCAGCAGCTCTCCGGAGGTATCGACGGCGATTGTGCAGATGTCCTGCTCGATGCGTGCCCGAACGATGATATTCGCGTCCTGCGAAGCCGGCGCGCCGAGAGAATCGCGCATGGCGATTTCGATCCGTTCCGCCGCGGCGCCGGAATGAAATATCCGCGATTTTCGGCAGGTAGCTTCGACGCGATACGGTATGTCGGACCGCAGCACGTCGCCCCATGCAACCTTTCGTGCCTGGGCCGTGAGGTCGGACAGGTGGACAACCCTGAACGAGGCCAGGCGCGCCAGCACGCGTGACGCGCCGCGCACCCACAGGTTGGCGCGCCAGACATCCGGCCAGCCACCCCGTATGGTCACGCCGCCGGGAACTGCTCGGGCCGAGTTGAACCCTTTGGAGCCCACCTCGGCGCGCAGCAGGTCTTCCAACCCGGGGGCTGTGGCCAGGAAGATCTCGAACTTATCATCCTTCGTCATCGCGCCTGCATATCTGAGCGCTCCGGCCGCATCCATGTCTTTTGTGATCACAGCCAGCCTGCCCCGATGAAAATGCTGACCGGTTAGTATGTTTTGTGCTGGCACGATGCCTTGGCTTGGCTTACGCTGCGGCTGGAACACATGCGTTGGCTGCGGCGGATAGCCGAATCGCGTTGCGTGGAGCCGGAAGCCGGTCAACTCGCGCGACGCTGCGAATAAGCTTCTAGGGAGATCATGATGACGGACGCGAAATCCATCAATGCCGTCTCGGAAGAGCAAGGTCTTGAGATTTTCGGCGACAACAGCGTGCGCACGCGCGCCAAGCGCCCCGCCCTGAGCATCAAGGAGGCGGCGCGCGAAATCCCGGTGTTCGCCGAGACTGACGTGCTGGTGGTTGGCGGTGGTCCGGCCGGAACCTCGGCGGCCGTCGCTGCGGCAAAGGCCGGTGCCGATGTCACATTGGTGGAGCGCTATAACCATCTCGGCGGCCTTTCGACCGGTGGTCTGGTCATCTGGATCGATCGCATGACCGACTGGCAGGGGCAGCAGGTGATTGCCGGTTTTGCGCGCGATGTGCTCGATCGGCTTCCGAAGGACGCCATCATGGGACCGCCGCGCGAGAAGTGGGGTTCGACGGACGCGGCCGAGGTCGAGCACTGGTTCTACCGCTCGGCGGCCTACCAGGGCGTCGTTACCTGGGCGCCGACGGTCGATCCCGAGGCGCTGAAGACGCTCTCGATGAACATGATGACCGAGAACAAGATCAAGCTGGTGCTACACGCCTGGGCGGCCGAGCCGATTGTCGAAGGCAATGTCGTGCGCGGCGCCATTTTTGAAAGCAAGGAAGGCCGTCAGGCGATCCTGGCCAAGGTGGTCATCGACACGACCGGCGATGCAGACCTCATCGCCCGCACCGGTGTACAGCTCAGCACCGACGTCGATCCGACCGACATCCATCACTGCATCAACACGGCCTTCATGCTGGCCGGTGTCGACATGGAACGCTGGACGGAATTCCGCCGGTCGAATAAGCAGGGCTTCTCGGATTTCATGAAGCGGGGTCGTGAGAAACTGAAGTTCTTCGAGAAGCCGTTCTTCTCGTGGCGTTCGGACATCGCGCTGTTCATGGGACCGCGCCTATCCGGCTATAGCGCAGTCAATGTCGAGGATCTGACGGAGGTGGAGCTGCGTTCGCGTCAGCTCGCCGTCGGTCACCTTGAGGCCTATCGCGCCGAGGCGCCGGGCTTCGAGAACGCCTACATGATGTTGGGCGCCTCGCAGGTCGGCGTGCGTCACAGCCGGCGGTATGCGGCAGAGCACATGGTGACGCGTGGGCAGTGGGACGAGGGCAAGGTGTGGGCCGACGAGATCGGCGTTTCGACGTCGTTGGCGCCGAAATGGAAGAACATCTCCGTGCCCTATGCGTCGCTGATCCCGTCGGGGCTCGATGGCATGCTTGGTGCGGGCCGCCATGTGGCGTGCGATGCCAGCTCGCACACCTTCCTGCGTGAAGTGCCGCAGTGCTGGCTGACGGGACAGGCGGCGGGTGTCGCCGCTGCCCTGGCTGCAAATGCCGGCAAGCAGCCGCGCCAGCTCGATGCTACCCTGGTGCAGCGTGAGCTGTTGAAGCAGGGTGCGTATCTGTCGCCGTCGGTTATCGCAGCGCTCGAGGGCCGCGGCGTCGCTGCGGAGTAGCCGAGCGGCCGACCGGGCCTTGATGACTAATTGCAGCGCTGCCCTGACATCGGGGCAGCGCTGTTTTCGTTATCGACTTCAGTTTCTAAGAACCAGTGCCGCGCCGCGCTCGCCGATCATCATCGATGCGGCGTTGGTATTGGCCGATGTGACCTTCGGCATCACCGAGGCATCGATGACGCGCAGTCCTTCGATGCCGTAAACGCGCAATTGCGGATCGACGACAGCACCGTCGCCAGTGCCCATGCGGCACGTGCCGACCGGGTGAAACACTGTGCCGCCACTGGTCTGCACGAACCTGAGGATATCGGCGTCGCTGCGAGCCTTCGATCCGGGCAGGACCTCGCGCTTGATTAGATCGCGGAAGGCCGGTTGCTGGAATATCTCGCGGAGAATCTTGACGCCCGCGACCGCAACCTTGCGATCGAGTTCCGCCGACAGGTAGCGCGGCTCGATGCGTGGGGCTTCGAGGGGATCGGAGCTGCGGATGCTCAGTCGCCCGCGTGACTCAGGATGGCATTGCCACATCGAAGCGGTGAACCCTGCGTAGTAGTGTAGCGGGTCGCCCGGTTTGTCGACTGACAACGGCATCACGTTGAACTGGATGTCGGGCCGTCCGCCTTGCGCGAACGGCGTGCAGGCCGCGCCGCCGACTTGCCCCGCGCCGATAGTCAGCGGGCCGCTCCCATGGGCGAGCCACTTCCAGCCCATCCGCGCCAACGCGACGGGATTCCGCACATCCTTGTTCAGCGATTGGCGCGATTTCAGCTCGACGATGCTGCGCGCCTGATAGTGATCCTGCAGGTTTTCGCCAACGCCCGGAAGATCGGCAGTGACAGTTATGCCGTGCGACCGCAGCAGATCAGCTGGCCCAATGCCGGACAATTGCAGAAGCTGCGGAGATTGTAGCGCGCCTGCCGCCAGGATGACTTCGCGCGTGGTGCGCGCCTTGTGCCGGTTGCGACCGTTCGCCCATTCCATGCCGATGGCACGGCCGCGCTCGAACAGGACGCGGGTTGCCAGCGCGTTGGTCTCGACGGTCAGATTTGGCCGGTGAAGCGCTGGACGCAGAAAGGCGACGGCCGAGCTTTCGCGCCAATGCCGCCCGATGCTGAGCTGATAGCTGCCGACGCCATAGGTCGTCTCGCCGTTGAAATCGCCATTGAACGGCAGTCCGTATTCCTGCGCCGCCTGCACCCAGGCGCGACACATCGGATGATCGTTGCGTAACGTCGAAACGTTGAGTTCGCCGTGCCCGCCGCGATATTGGCTCGGCGGGCCGTTGAAGCGTTCCAGCTTGCGGAAATAGGGCAGCACATCGCGGTAGCCCCAGCCTTCCGCGCCGGCCTTTTCCCAGTCGTCGAAATCCTCGTGTTGGCCACGGATGAAAATAAGGCCGTTGATCGAGCTGGACCCCCCGATCACGCGGCCACGCGGCCATAGTATCGCGCGTCCGGCCGTCCCCTCTGACGGCTCGGTCGGAAACAGCCGAGAAAACCGCTCGTCGTAAATCGTGCGGAAATACCCGACGGGCAGTTTCAGCCAGAAGTTCGTATCGCGCGATCCTGCTT
>JAEZBU010000280.1 GCA_023426855.1 Pseudomonadota bacterium
ATGTTTTGCCCTTACTACTCGGCTATGACGGGTAGGGCCAACATTAAAAAGCGTCAAAGCACCCGTGAGCCCAACGTTAGCGGGCATTTGCGCGCGCCCGGCTGGACAAGGCGAAAGCCTTGGCGTAGATCGCGACAGTGAGGTTTTTCGGGGGAGCCTTCTGACAATGGCTGACGAACCCGTCGTCGCCCAGATCGGGCCTTATCAGGTCGAGGTGACCGAAGGCAGGGCTTATTTATGGTGCGCCTGCGGCCGTTCCAAGCGACAGCCGTTCTGTGACAGCGCCTCCCACAAGGGCACCGGGATCGAACCCGTCCGCTTCGTCGCCGAAACGACCGGTACGGTTAATCTGTGTGGATGCAAGGCCACCGACGACGCGCCATTCTGCGACGGCTCGCACAATATGCTCTGAGCATGCTGCATGGCGCGGTTGCGCTGTGCACGCAGCTCCTGTTCCTCCAATACATAACGTTCGCGCCCCGATCCCGCGTAGGACCGAGGCGCAATGAGGCTGTCGGGTTGAGCCCCGCCGATGGCGCGGCGGTGTCCCTAGTGCGAGACCAGCACCGGAATGGTCATGCGGGAGAACATGTGTCGCGTGACGCCGCCCAGCACCATTTCCCTCAGGCGCGAGTGCCCATAGGCACCCATCACCAGCATTTCCGACTGTTCGGTGGCGCGGCGGCGGATGTCCTCGCCAGCGCTGTTGGCGCTCTTCGGCAGCCTCGTGACATTGACGTTGAGGTCGTGGCGGGCCAGCGCGTTGGCGAGTTCATTATCCGGTAGCGCACCTTCGCGGCCGCCTTCGCCTTCATCGACCGTCAGCACCTGCACCTGCTTGGCCTTCTTCAGCAGCGGCATGGAATCGGCCACAGCGCGGGCGGCTTCGCGGCAGGGCTTCCAGGCAACCGTGATCGACGTTGGCATGCCCTGCATCACACCTTGCTTCGGGATCAGCAGAACCGGCCGGCCCGCTTCCATCGCCAGCCGTTCGGGAAAGTCCAGCATCTGCGTGAAATACCAATCTGGATCGGACTGTGACGCGATGATGAGATCGGCAGCGCGGCCATGGTCGAGAACGACTTCGGTCGGATCGCGTTTTTCGGTCACGACCGAGCGCCATTCAGCCACGAACGGCTGCTGTGCGGTCGCGGCGTTGAACTGATCCTTGAGACGCGTCTCTTCCTCACGGATCTGCGACATGATCCGCCCGACAACGTCCTTGGCCAATGGAACCGGCACCGGCGGGCGGACGCGGAAGGCCGGGAACACGTACAGCCCGATGAGGTGTGCCTGAAATTCGCGCGCCAACTGGACGCCTGCGGCAAGAACCTGAGGCGCACGATCAGCGTCGTTCAAGTGCATCAGGATGGTTTTGTACGACATCGGGTTATCCTTGTCGGAGTGGTGTCTTCCTGACTTCTCCCCTGAAGGGCCGTATGCGCATTGATGATGGTCAATGTCGCCGGGTTCGGCTCTGCCCAAACGTGGAATGCGTTGGAGCAGGGATAGTTCATCAATGGTTGGAAAACATACCGTTGCCATGCTGGCGGCACTTGTATGCATCGGTGCATCCGCGGCGCATGCCGAAGAAAACTGGACGCCGGCATTGCGTATGGTGCTGTCCAAGGAACAGCGTTGTGACATGGCCAAGGTGCTGTGGGTGCGCGAGGTGCCGCTCGGCAATACCGTCGGACTGGAGGGCAGGGTCAGTTGCTACGACGGCCGCGAGTTCGACTTTACACGCGCCCGTCCCCACATGAAGTTTGACGTCCGGCTGTGCCTGCCGGTTGTCTGCTGACGTATCGCTGCGGATCGGGAGCTTTGATGACCGCCGGATTGGCTGATGACGATCACGCCGACGTCGTGGCGTTCCTGTCGGACCCGGCGACATACGCTGGCGGCGGTCAGCCGGTGCAGCGGTTCGATACGCACGGCGCCATCATTTTCATCGCCGGCGACGAGGCGTGGAAGATCAAGCGGCCGGTACGCTTTCCCTACATGGATTTGTCGACGCTGGAGAAGCGCCACGCAGTTTGCCTGCGCGAAACCGAGATCAATCGTATCTGGGCGCCGGAACTGTATCTCGGCACGGTTGCGATCACGCGGCAGGCGGATGGTGCACTGGCGCTGGACGGCGATGGTCAACCGGTCGAATGGGCCGTGCGCATGCGCAGCTTCAGCCAGGATCAACTTCTGGCGCGCATCACCGAAACGCAAGGCGCTGATGGCATAAAGTCCGAACTCGCGCGCGATCTCGCCGATGTTGCCTTCGACGCGCACACCAAAGCTGTTCGCCATGCCGACGTTCAGGGTGCAGAGCGCATGGCAGGATTGATCGATCAGGTCGCAGGCGAACTCGCCAGCCTGGTTCCGCATGTGGCTAAGGACGCCGTCGCAGCGTTCGACGCGGCGGCGCGGCGGCATCTCACCGACGTGTCCCGCCTGCTCGATGCGCGCGCGGCGGCGGGCTTCGTGCGCCGCTGCCATGGCGACATGCATCTCGGCAATATCATCCTGTGGCATGGCCGGCCGATGCTGTTCGACGCTATCGAGTTTAACGAGGATATCGCGACGGTCGATACGCTGTACGACCTCGCCTTCCTGCTGATGGATCTGGATCACCGCGGATTGCGCCGCGCAGCCAATGTGGTGCTGAACCGCTATCTCTGGCGATCGACCGACGGCAACGACATCGACGGCCTCGCGGCATTGCCGCTGTTTCTCGCCCTGCGCGCAGGCGTCCGCGCCATGGTTGCCGCCGAACGGGCCGCCCAGGCCGACGCCGAGACGGGGCGCCAGAAACAGACCGAGGCGCAAGGCTATCTGAACGCGGCAGAGGGTTATCTCAATCCGTCCAAGCCGGTGCTGATTGCCGTAGCCGGATTGTCAGGGACCGGGAAGTCGACCTTGGCGGCACGTCTCGCGCCAGAGATCGGCGCGACGCCCGGAGCTGTGCATTTGCGCAGTGATCTGGAGCGCAAGAGTATGTTCGGGGTCGGCGAAACAGACCGGCTCAACGCGGAGGCTTACACGCTCGATGTTGCCGCGCAGGTTTACCACCGGCTGATAGACAAGGCGCGCCGCGCCATCAAGGCGGGGCGTAGCGTGATCATCGATGCGGTGAGTGCGCGGCCGCATGAGCGCGCGCAGCTCGAAGCGCTGGGCGCCGAGCTTGGTGTGCCGCTGCGTGGCCTGTGGCTGACAGCAGACGCCGACAATCTGATGCGCCGCGTCGCGGCCCGAAAGAACGACGCGTCCGATGCCACAACCGATGTTGTGCTGAGGCAACTCGACTATCGGATCGGCGACTTGTCATCGGCATGGCAGGTGGTGGACGCCGGCGGCGATCTCCACGGCACAGTGAAGCTGGCGCGGGACGCGCTGGGCTTGGAGGATGCGCCCGCGGTGGCGAATTAGGGCTGGCCTATGCGGGCGGTCGCACGTTAGCTTGCCGAGCTTCACGAGTGAGGATCACGCGATGCCCAAGATTGACCCCGCGCGCGTCATGAGCGACCTGCGGCGCCTTGCGGAGTTCGGCGCCTACAAGACCGGCGTGCATCG
>JAEZBU010000330.1 GCA_023426855.1 Pseudomonadota bacterium
CGCAACACTCCAGCGATGCCTTCCTCGCTGTCACCGGCCAACGCCTTGTACTGGGCGGGCGGAATGCCGAGGCCGAACAGCGATGCCGGACGCGCCATCAGCCAGCGCACCGAGCGTGCGTTGAACAGTGGCAGCAGGTCGCGCTCGAAAATCGCGCGCTGTTCCTCAAGCGTTTGCGCCTTCATCATATGCGCTGGGTTCTTGCCGTGCAGGCGGCACAGCAAATGTCCCGTGGCGATGAAGCGGCCGAGCAGCCCGGTCTTGTAGATGTTGCGCGCGAAGCCTTCGATACGGCGGCGACCACGCCAGTCGCGGCCCTGCCAGTAGGCCCGCGACTCCGCATCCAGATACGGCGCAATCTGACGGTCGAAAGTCGTCACGTTCGCGGTGCAATCGGTCACTGCGAAGAAGCGATGAAACGCCGAATGCGTGTCGAGATGGCGCGCCGCCGTCAGCTTCAGCTTGTTGAGTGCGATGTGGGCGGTGTTCAGATCGACGGCGGTGATGTGCGCTGGCGATGCCGTCAGGTAGCTCATGACGTTACAGCCGCCGGACGCAATCGCGATCATCCGTGTTTCCGGTGTAATCGCGAGCGCTTCCATGTCGATGACGGGATCTTCCCAGATCTGCGGGTAGACCAGGCCAGAGAAGGCCAGCGTGAACGCGCGTTCGCTGAGCCCCTCGCGTGTCAGCATACGGTTGCGATTAACGGCGGCGCCAACGAGCGTGCCGCTGCTCCGCTTCACGGCTTGGGAAAATTCGGCCAATGCCTTCTCCATAAGTGATGTCGACGCTGCCCTCAGGCAGCGACGCGAACGGGTTTCGGCCGGGCAGTCACGGCATGTGTTGCTGCCGGCTCCATGTCGCGCCAGCGCAGTACGCGCAGGGTTCCGTTGTGGTCTTCGGCTATGGCGGTGCAGCTCTCCACCCAGTCGCCGCAGTTGAGGTAACGGACGTCATCGATGATGCGATCGGCGGCGTGGTGAATGTGGCCGCAGACGATGCCGTCAACGCCGCGTCGGCGTGCTTCGGCAGCCAGCGCGTGCTCAAACTCGCCGATGAAGTTAACCGCGGATTTCACGCGATACTTGAGATAGGCCGATAGCGACCAGTAGCCGAAGCCCAGATGCTTGCGCACCCAGTTCAGCGGGTGGTTCATGGCCAGGGCCAGCTCATAGGAGCGGTCACCGACGAAGGCCAGCCATTTGGCGTAGCGCACCACGACGTCGAATTCGTCGCCATGCATGATCAGCAGGCGGCGGCCGTCGGCGGTCTCGTGAATGGCGTTGCGTTCGATGCGGATGCCGCCGAATTGCGTGCCGCAGAACTCGCGCAGGCCTTCGTCGTGGTTGCCGGGGATGAAGACGATCCGCGTGCCCTTGCGCACTTTGCGCAGCAGCTTCTGCAGCACGTCATTATGCGATTGCAGCCAGACCGGGCCGCGCTTGACCCGCCAAAGATCCACGATATCGCCGACCAGAAATATCGTATCCGCGTCATGTGTTTTGAGAAATTCGAGGAAGGCATCGGCCTGCGATGCGCGTGTTCCCAAGTGAAGATCCGACACGAATAACGTGCGATAATGCCGGCCTTCTTGCTCTATTCCGGTCCCGCCAGCTAACACGTGGCACCTCGCTCTGACCTTGTTGGCGGGGACAGAACCGGACTCGCGTTACAGGCATGTGACAGTGTCGAAATCGGCGGCGGATAGCTTAACGCACCCCGTTTTCAGCAGGGTAGGGCCGGCTTCAACCGCCGGATATTTCATGACCGGAAGCTGACGGTCTTACCAAGCGCGTTGTCTGCCTCATCGATGGTCAGCAACGGCGTGGTCGTCGTGTGAGAAATGCCGGACGAGGACGCAGCCAGCGAGAATGCGGCGGCGCTCGAATTGTCCGGAAGCTCGACAATGGCAATCACATCCTCGTCGCCGAATGTGTAGTACATGGCCTCGAGCTTGCCGCCCAAACCCTCGACCGCCGTGTGGACCGCGGTCTTGCGCCCGGACGCCTTATCCTTGCGCAGCAGCTTCAATCCTTCGGACGTATAGGACGCCTTGAACAGGAACTTTGGCATGACCTCACCTCCACGGCTGGCCCGTGGCCTCAGCGGTCCGACGGGCCGTTGCGTCCGGGAAATGCCCGAAATGATGTCGCGTTCCCCCAAGATGTGAGCCGGATCAGGAGCCGGTGAACTTCGGCTTGCGCTTTTCCATGAAGGCGCGGCGGCCCTCGATGTAATCCGAGGATGCGAAGCAGGCGTCGACCATGCTGTCGATCTTGGCCAGATCGCGATCCTGCGGCGGTTTGCCGATTTCGAGCGCCACCTGCTTGATCGTCGCGATGGTCAGCGGCGCGTTGGCAGAAATCATACCGGTCCATTCCGCGACCTTGGCATCGAGCGCGGCGGCCGGCACCACTTGATTGAGCAGGCCCATCGCCTGTGCTTCCGCCGCCGTGATCTGCCGCGCCGTGTAGAACAGCTCCTGCGCGTTGGTGATGCCGATGATACGCGCCAGCCGATCCACCCCGGTGAAGCCATAGCCGAGGCCGAGCTTGGCGGCCGGGATGCCGAACTTCGCATCGTCGGTGGCGATCCTGAGATCGCAGCAGGCGGCGAGGTTCATGCCGCCACCGACGCAATAGCCCTGGATTTTAGCAATGGTCGGCTTGGGGAAGTGATACAGGGCATCATAGGCCAGGGCGGAATTGGCGTTGTAGTGCTTGGCTGCATCCAGGCTGGCGCGCTCGTTCTCAAACTTCGAAATATCGGCGCCGGAGACGAATGCCTTGCCGCCCGCGCCGCTGATGACCAGCACGCGCACGTTCGCATCGGCGGCGTAGTCCTTCAGCAGGGATTGCAGCCGCTGCCACATGGCGAGTGACACTGCGTTGTGGCGTGCCGGATTGTTGAACACGATATGGCCGACGGCGCCGTCCGTATGCGCCAGCAGTTTGTCCTCGGCCGTCTCACTATGAGTCATGGTCGTCACGTCTCCGGTTGCGTCGCGCGTATCACGCCGGCTTTTCGGAATTCGGCGATCTCTTCGTCGCTGTAGCCGGCTTCGATTAGCACCTCGTGCGTGTGCTGATCGAGCGTTGGCGGCGGGCGGCGAATGCTGGCGCGCGAATGGCTCATGTGGATCGGTTGCGCAACCGCCTGCGTCGGCCCGCGTTCCTGGCTGATCATATCGGCGGCCATGCCGAGATGCTGCACCTGGGGATTTGCGAATACCTGATCGATCGTATTGATCTCGCCGCACGGGATGCCCGCCGCATTCAACCGCGCGATCCAGTTGGCGCTGGTATCGGTGCGCGTGTGCGTGGCCAACAGTTCGTTCAAGGTGCTGCGGTTGTCGGAACGCGCCTTCGGCGTTTCGAATTCGGCGCTTTCCAACGCACTGTCCTGTAGAAGATCCTTCAGGCGTTTCCACATCACCTGGCCTGCGCAGGCGACATTGATGTGGCCGTTGGACGTTTCGAAAACCCCGGTTGGGATGCTGGTCGGATGATCGTTGCCGGCCTGCTGCGGCACCTCGTGATCCATCAGCCAGCGCGCGGCCTGGAAGTCGAGCATGAACACCTGCGCCTGCAGCAGCGAGCTCTGCACCCACTGGCCCTTGCCGGTGCGTTCGCGTTTCAGCAGTGCCAGCAGAATGCCCTGTGCACAGAACAATCCGGCGGCGAGATCGGCGATCGGAATGCCGACCCGCATCGGCCCATGCCCGGGCGCTCCGGTAATCGACATCAGTCCGCCCATACCTTGTGCGATCTGATCGAAACCCGGACGATCGCGCAGCGGGCCGTCCTGCCCGAAACCTGAAATGGAGCCATAAATGATGCGCGGATTGATTGCGCTGATCGCGGCATAATCGATGCCGAGGCGCGTTTTCACGTCGGGACGATAGTTCTCGACGATCACGTCCGCCTTGGCCGCCAGCCGCAGAAAGGCGTCACGCCCCTGCGGATGCTTCAGGTTCAGTGTCATCGCCCGTTTATTGCGATGCAGGTTCTGGAAATCTGCTCCCGTGCGTGGTCCACCCATCGCGCCCTTGGGATCGGCATCGGGTTCTTCGATTTTGATGACGTTGGCGCCCCAGTCCGCGAGCTGGCGCACGCAGGTCGGTCCGGCGCGCACCCGCGTCAGGTCCAGCACGGTGATATGCGAGAGAACGTCGCTGGCAGGCTCGAACGGCATTCGCGGGCTCCATCGGGATGTCGTGCAAAGGAACGCAGGCGCGATGGTTACGCCGCCAAGTGCTGGCACCGCAAAGACACGCCTGTCAACTCGTTGTGTTTTGAAACCGCCGTGGCCGGGCTTGGTTGCGCGACAAAGCCAGCATTTCGCGCTATGCGCTAAATCGTCAGGCGTATGAGGGGGTGTGTGATGGCCGAAGGAAAGCCGACTTACGTTTCCGCGTGGGGCCGTGTGGTCGACTACCTGCTGGGCCGCAATACGCTGATCGGTATCGCCTCGTTCATGCTGCTGGCGATTTCCGGCTATTCCACCTGGCACGGCATGCGCGATTTCATCATCGGCGTATCGTCGGAAGCTGGACCCGGGCAAAGCCTTCCCGGTGGCATGACGATTTCCAGCGACGCCCTGGTGATCGCTGTCGTTGTCGCACTGACATTCCTGATGTGGCTGATGCTGCGCGAAACGTTCGGCGCCGGGCGCCAGTTGCGCGAGCGCATCGTCACGTTTCCGCTCTATGTTTTCCTGGCGATCTGGTCGATCGGCTTTGGTTACGGGTTCTGGTGGAGCCTGATTTCGGGCGAGGAGGCGACACGCACGGGTCTCTCCGGATTGCAGGAGGATGCCCGCGACGCCAGTGGCGTGATCGCGGCGCGGCTCGACGCCGTGCGCGCACAACTCGATAGCGTCATGACTTGGTCGGAAAGCCAGATGACGCGCGAGGAAACCAGCGGCGGCAGTTGCGGCACGTCATCAGGTGCTGGCCGCGGACCGCTCTACAATGCACGCCGTAGCGTGCGTGATTCCATCGAGACGCTGCGCGATGGCATGACCCGCTCGTGGCTGACGCCGGTGCAGGAGGATGTCGAGCTGCTGCGGCGTAGCGCGGCCTCGTTTGCCGGCGTGACGGTGGAAGAACGTCAGCGCGCATTCGAGGAGAAAGCGTCGGAAATTCGTGGGCGGGCGCGTAGCATCGCGGCGCGCAGCAACCAACTCGGCCGTTCGACGGCGGCTGAAATGCGCGCCATCGCCAATGCGGTCGCCATCTCGCCGGGTGTGGCGGGCTTCTCGTGCTATGATCCGACGCTGGCGGAGCGGCTGCGTCAGGCGGCCAACCAGGCCGAGCAGCCGGCCGAGCTGAAACTGCGCGAAGCGGTGTTCAACGAAGGCCCGGCGGGCGTTGCCAACGCGGTCAAGAACCTGTGGCGCAACATCGGCACCTATGGCGGCAGTCTCGTTCTCTATGTCGTGTCCGGCGGACAGGAGGCAAACGCGCGCACGGATGGTGGCGAACCGATTACCGGCCGCGATCTCATCGCGCTGCTGGCCAGCATCGGCATCGATATCGGATTGCTGGCGCTGGCCATACTCAATCCGCCGCGGCAGCCACCGTCGATCCGGCCGTCGGGCTCGCTGATCCGGCAGATCAACGACGCCATCGACATGGCGGTGGCGCGGGCGCCGAAAGCCGATCGCGAATGGGTGCGGCGGCACTTCATTCATCACAACCGCGCGGCCTATCTGGTGATGCCGAACCTCTACAGTTGCGATCCGGACAACGAGGATGAAGCCGCGAAGGGGCTGGCGATGAACCAGCTCGCGGGTGTGCTCAGCGATCTCGATCTGGTGCGCTGGCCGAAACGCGAGCGTAGCTGGCTGCTGCAGAAGAGCGAACTGCAGAAGCTCAAGCTGGAGGAAAGCGAAGGCAGCGACACCGACCTGACCGAAGTGCGCCAGCGCTGGCTCAAGAAGGTCGGCAAGTCACGCGGCGAGGTCGATGCCGACAACGATGATCTGATCGCCAAGGCTGCGCCGTTGCGCAATCACGGCCTGTTCTCGAAAGCCGAGCGCGCGTTGCAGATCGCGGGCTGGAGCGAACGCGCGCGCGCGGATATCGAGATTTTCCGGCTGGTGGATAAGGACGGCCTGACGCCGCTGCTGATGGTACTGAACGCTACGCCGTCGAGCGCGACGGAGGAGGCGGGCACGTCGCCTGCGAAGGAGGCGTAGGCGCTGCCTCTGGCGCGCTGTCCCCCTCGTGCCAAGTCAGGCCCTTGTAGTTGAAGCCGTCCTCGAGCGTCGGCTTGATGATTTTGAAGTAGGGCGAGAGATCGAAATCCACAGGTGCGTACAGGCTGTGATGGCGGATGTGGAGGATCTCGCGGCGGCGCGCGCGGTTGAGGTCGCTGCTGCGTGACTTGATGCGCTCGACGCGGGGCAGGATCGGATAGCGCACGCGGCCGAAAGCTTCGGCAATCAGCGTCGAGCAGATCGCGCGCGTGGGCTCCCCCGATCCAAGCGCAATCATGCGGCGGCGCCAGCGCGCCGGCACCGGCGGGGTGGGCAGGAAATAGCGCGCCAGATCGATGATGTTGCGCATGTCGTACTGGGTGCCGAGCCGCGAAATCATGAACTGGATGACGTCGTCGCGGTCGTCTGGGGTCAGCCCGATGGGGCGGCAGATGCGGGTGTGATACTGGTCGTACTTCGACAGCGGTACCGCCACGCAGCCATCCGCGACATCCACCTCGATCAGCATGTGGCGGTCGGCACCGGGATTCGCGGGATCGAGCGCGTCGCCGACATACAGCGCGGCGTGTGACCATGTTGATTGGGTGAGATATTTGACGGCGGCCGAGAATTTACTTCCGCCCGCCACCAGCACGACATCCGCCGGTCTCAGTGCGCG
>JAEZBU010000345.1 GCA_023426855.1 Pseudomonadota bacterium
CATCCGCGCGTGGTGGCGGTGATGGATAATGCTGCGCAGATCGTGCGCGATCTGGTGGTGCGCTATCGCGCCGACACTGGCGCACTTCCCGCCGCCTGGGCTGCGGATGCGCAGAAGCTGGAGCCGCGACGCCGCGCCCGTCTGGCTGCCGATTTCGTCGCAGGGATGACGGACCGCTACGCGATGGCCGAGCATCGGCGCCTGTTTGACGCTACGCCGGAATTGCGTTAGCCCCTGCGAGAGCCACAATTGCTAACAAATCGGCCGATGAAAGCTAACATGTTAGCACCTATCCACGATGGCTTTGCCATTCCCGAAGGGTGACGAATGAACGTTTTCGCCGAAGTGGAGCAGCGCATCCGCGGCGCGCTTCAAGCCATGCAGCAGGACGGCGAGCTGTCCGCCGATCTCACCATCGGTGATATTGAGCTGCAGGAAGCCCGCGATCCGGCGCACGGCGATATTGCCTGCAACGTCGCCATGGTGCTGGCCAAGGCGGCCGGCGCCAAGCCGCGTACGCTCGCCGAACAGATCGTCGCGCGCCTGCAATCCGATCCGATTTTCACCAAAGCGGACGTGGCTGGTCCCGGTTTCATCAATCTCGCGCTCTCGCCCGCGACCTGGCAAGGGCTGGTCTCGACCATCCTGGACGAGGGCGCCGCCTACGGTCGCAGCACGATCGGCAAGGGCAAGCGCGTCGATGTGGAATACGTGTCGGCCAACCCGACCGGCCCGATGCACATTGGCCATTGCCGCGGCGCGGTGTTTGGTGACGCGCTGTGCAACCTGTTGGCGTTCGCCGGCTACGACGTGACGCGCGAATACTACGTCAACGATGCCGGTGCGCAGGTCGACAAGCTCGGCCGCTCGACCTTCCTGCGCTATCGCGAGGCGCTGGGCGAGGACATCGGTGAAATCCCGGAGGGCCTGTATCCGGGCGATTACCTGAAGCCGATCGGTGAGATGCTGGCCAAGGAGCACGGACACGCGCTGCTCAACCTGCCGGAGGACCGTTGGCTGCCGATCACGAGAGATGCGGCGATCAGCGAGTTGCTCGGTCAGATCAAGGAAGATCTCGCCGCGCTGAAAATCCATCACGACGTGTTCTTCTCCGAGCGGTCGCTGACGGCTGACGGACGCGATCAGGTGCGCGAGGCGATCGATCTGCTGCGCAGCAAAGGGCTGATCTTCGAAGGGCGGCTGGAACGTCCCAAGGGTCACGACGCCGACGAGTGGGAAGATCGCGAGCAGACCCTGTTCCGCTCGACCGCGTTTGGCGACGACGTCGACCGTGCGCTGATGAAATCGGACGGCACCTACACCTATTTCGCCAACGACGTCGCCTACCACTACAACAAGCTGCAGCGCGGATTTGACGACTACCTCAACGTGCTGGGCGCCGATCACGTCGGCTACATCCCGCGGTTGAAGGCGGCTGTCGGCGCGTTGTCCGATGGCAAGGCCAACTTCGCGACACCGGTGTGCCAGTTGGTCAAGGTGCTCAGGCAAGGCGAGCCGGTGCGCATGTCCAAGCGCGCCGGAACGTTCGTGGCTCTGCGCGATGTGGTCGATGAGGTCGGCAGCGATCCTGTGCGTTTCATGATGCTGATGCGCAAGAACGACTCGCCGCTTGACTTCGATCTCGCAAAGGTTGTCGAGCAGTCCAAGGACAACCCAGTGTTTTATGTGCAGTACGCGCACGCCCGGGCATCGTCGATTTTCCGCAATGCGCGGGAGGTTTTCCCCAGCATCGATGAAAAGGCTGTCAAGGGGGCAGATCTCAGCTTGTTGTCCGACCCCGGAGAGATCGATCTGATCAAGCGTCTCGCCCGCTTCCCACGCATCGTGCAGAGCGCCGCGCGCGAGCGTGAACCCCACAGGCTGCCGTTCTACCTCTTTGATTTAGCGTCAGCATTTCACCAGCAGTACGCCCGTGGCAATGAATCGCCACATTTGCGCTTCATACAACCCGCTGACGGCGGAGCAACTGCAGCACGGCTCGCATTGGTCGCAGCGACGCAGCGGGTCGTAGCCTCGGGACTGACCGTTCTAGGTGTGCAGGCTCCGGAAGAGATGCGATAATCTCTTGATTCGTCAGGGTGCGTAAGGTTCGTGCAAAGGAATCGAGATGTCACGGTCGAATGGTCCGGTGACTCGGGGGACGCAGCAATCGCACGATTGGCAGCATCTTCACGAGCCAGATCCTTCCGCGCAGCCGCCTTCAGGCGCGGCACATCAGCCGTATCAGTGGCCTGCGTTGAACGCGCAGCAGCCGAATGCGCCGTATGGCTACGCTCACGACCCTGCTGGCGGAGCGCATGATCCGCACGGGCACGATGCCCACGGTTTCGACCCGCACGGCCATGCACCGCAGCATGATCAGCAGCCGTCGTATCCCGCCTACCATTTTCCGCAGCAGGGCGCGCATCCGCAGCCCGCTCAGCCGAGCACGCCCTATTACGGTAATCAGCCGCCGGCTGCGCAGCCGCAATCTCAACAGGGCTTCACGACGCAGTTCGAGCAGTACCTGACCGCCAATCAGCAGCGCGCGAATGCGCAACCGCCGCAGGATCAGGCGGGTTACGGCCGGCATGCTCCTGAGCCGTTTCTTGATGACGGTCTCGCGCAGCTTCAGCATCAGCAGTCGCAGCAGCGTCCTTCGCACGCCAGCCTGCGTGACCAGCTTCGTGCGACCCAGGATCAGCTTCGCAATACACAGGAGCACCTGCGCACGCCGCAGCAGTTCGATCAGTGGCAGCAGCCGCAGCACGATACCCGCAATTACGATCTCGGCAGTTACATGCCGGCGCAGACGGCCGAGCCAGCCGGTTACGGGGCCTCGGATGATCACCACCAGGGCGGGCACTACGACCAGCAGCAGTGGCAGGATCCGCACGCTTACGGCAACCAGCCGTTCGATCATCAGGCCGATGGCTATTACGCCCAGCATGGCGAGGCTCTGCCGGTTGCCGAGCAGCCCGAGGGCGATGATCACGACGACGGCGAGTACGAGGTGGAGGAACCACGCCGCGGTCGACGCGGACTCTTGGTGGTCGGCGCGCTCGTCGGTGCCATCATCGTCGGCGGCGGTATGGCCTACGGCTATAAGATGATCGTCGGTCCCGGTTCGAGCGGCACGCCGCCAGTGATCAAGGCTGACAATCGCCCGACCAAAACCGCGCCGGCCGATCCGGGCGGTAAGCAGTTCGCACACACCGACAGCAAGCTGATGGGCCGCCTCGAAGCCGATGGCTCCGGCGGCGCCGCGCAGAACGCCGAGACAGACGAAAACGGCGTGCGCAAGGTATCTACGGTGATCGTCGGTCGCGATGGCTCGATTGGACCACCGTCCGAGCCGCGTCTGCCGCAGCCGACCGTGTCTGTTCCCGGCATGACCATCGTTGATGGCTTCGGTGGCCGCACGCCGCCGTCGCTGCCGCCGCCGCGCCCGATCGAGCCGATCAGGCCGGCGCCTCAGGCCGTGGTGCCGCCCGCCGTGGCCCAGCCGCCGACGCCGGCCATCATTTCCCGTGCCGTTGCGGAAGAAAACCAGCGGGCGCCGTCGCCTGAGATCCAGGCCGCGCAATCGCGTGTCGCCGCAGTCGCGCCAGCAGCGCCTCCAACGCCCCAGCCGCCTGTAAAACGGGCCGCCGTTCGCGAGGAAGCGCCTGCGCCCGTACGGAGTGCACCGATAACGCGGAGCGGCGCATCGTCGGGCTATGTTGCCGTGCTGTCATCGCAGCGCAGCCGCATGGACGCCCTGAAGACCTTCGCCGATCTGCAGCAGAAGTACACCGACGTGCTGCAGAACAAGATCCCGGACGTGCAGGAAGCTGATCTCAGCGCGCGCGGTCTCGGCATGATGTATCGTGTGGTCGTCGGACCGCCGGGCTCGCGCGAAGCCGCCAATAGCGTCTGTGGCCAGCTACGCAATGCCGGTTTCCAGGGCTGCTGGGTCACCGCCTATTGAAACCGACCGCAGGCGCCGGGGCGAACTCCGGCGCTTTTTCAGCGTGCAAGCGGTGGTTTGCTGCCGCCAGTTTTACTGCATAAGCGGACACGGGCGGCAACATGTCCGCCTCCGCCATATCGTCAGCCGGTATAGCCTCCACTCATGCGCGCGTCTCTCATAACGGGCCTTGCTGGCCTTTCGCTGTCGCAGGATGAAGCCCGCTTCCTGGCCGAGACGCGGCCGTGCGGGTTGATCCTGTTTGCCCGCAACTGCCAGACACCGGAGCAGATCCGCTCGCTGGTCGATGCCGCCAAAACGGCGATCGGCAGCGACGATGTGCTGGTGCTGATCGACCAGGAGGGCGGCCGGGTTCGTCGCCTGAAACCGCCGCATTGGCGTGAGCTGCCGGCCGCGGCCTGTTTCGCGCGGCTGGCGCAGCGCGATCATGACGCGGGGCTTGAAGCGGCCCGCTTGGCCGCGCGCCTGACCGCGGCCGACCTGAAAACGATGGGCATCAATACCAATTGCGCGCCTGTGCTGGACGTGCCGGTGCCAGGCGCACACGAGATCATCGGCGACCGCGCTTATGGCCACACGCCGGAAACCATCGTGCCCATGGCGCGCGCGGTGGCCGAGGGCTATCTGGCAGGCGGCGTGCTGCCGGTGATCAAACACATTCCCGGCCACGGCCGCGCCCGTGCCGACAGCCATCTGGAGCTGCCGGTCGTCCCGACATCGCACGCCGAGCTGTCCGCGACCGATTTCGTGCCGTTTCACGCGCTGCGCGATATGCCGGCCGCGATGACCGCGCATGTCGTGTTCAGCGCCATCGATCCGGATGCGCCGGCCAGCACCTCGGCGATCGTGACGCGCGATATTATCCGTGGCGAAATCGGCTTCGACGGTCTGTTGATGAGCGACGATCTGAACATGAAGGCCTTGTCGGGTAGCATGCGCGAGCGCGCGGAAGCGGTGATCCGGTCTGGCAGCGACGTGGTGCTCCACTGCAGCGGTAATCTCGCCGAGATGCAGGAGGCGGCGGCTTCCGTGCCCGCATTGGCCGACAAACCGCTGGCGCGATTTGAGCGCTGCATCGCGCTGCTCAAGCGGTCCGATCCATTCGACGTTGCCGAGGCGGAAGCCGCGATTTCCGCCGCCTCAGGCGCGACGGCGTGAATCAGTGTACTCTTCAACAGCTTTTCCACCAGAGCGGGTAGCTGGCTAGAGCTGATGATTGGGGATCCGAGCATACCCGGCGCATCGAGCCGTGAGGACCTGACAGCTGGCGCTATCGAGGCCTGGGAGGCGCCGCGGCCCGAAGATGCGCCGTCCGCCCAGGAAGCGCTGGTCATCGACGTCGATGGCTTCGAGGGGCCACTCGATATGCTGCTGGCGATGGCGCGACTGCAGAAGGTCGATCTCGCCAAAATCTCCATGTTGGCGCTGGCCGAGCAATATCTGACATTCATCCGCGAGGCGGAACGGCTGCGGCTTGAAGTGGCGGCCGACTATCTGGTGATGGCCGCTTGGCTGGCCTACCTCAAATCGCGTCTGCTGCTGCCGCGCGAGACCAAGGACGACGCCGAGCCAAGCGGAGAAGAACTGGCGCAGCGGCTGGCTTTTCGGCTGATGCGATTGGAAGCCATGCGCGACGCGGCCGCCAAACTGATGACGCGGATGCGCTACGGTCGCGAAGTGTTCGGGCGCGGCATGCCGGAAGGCGTTCGCACCGTGCGCGATACAACCTACACCGCCCAGATCCATGACCTGTTGCTTGCCTATGCGCAGCAGCGCAGCCGCACCGCCAAGCGGGTGCACGTGGTGAAAGCCCGCACGGTGTGGTCGATCAAGGATGCGCGGCGGCGCCTGCAGGATCTGGTCGGCGAGGCCATCGGGAGCTGGGTGCAGCTCGATCTGTTCCTGGAGCGGTTTCTGCCAACGCCGGAAGCAGGCAAGACGGTTTTGGCCAGTTCATTTGGCGCCAGCCTGGAGATGGCGCGGGAAGGCATGATCGAAATTCGCCAGGAGGAACCGTTCGGTCCGCTCTACATGCGGCGGCTGGATGGATCGACCGATTGGCAGAAGATCGGGTGAATCGCGTAAAAGACGCCCATATACGGGACTGGACTGCCGGTCCTCGTGCTGGTGTTTTGGTACAGTTTGTGACCGGAAGGACGGTTTTCTCCTTTGCGTAAGCAGTCGAAAGCGAAGCAATCCAGGGCCAAACGCGAAGGACGCGAGACCATGGTGCCGCCGAAGTTCTCAGTCGCCGAAGGGCCGGACGAGCAAGGCGATGCCGGTTCGGGTGCTGCCGCGCGTGCGCCTGTGGGACGGGCTGCGCAAACTGACTACGAAAACGCGCCGTCCGCGCCGCCGCACGGTCTGCCGCCGAACATTGCCACGCTGCCGTCCGCGGACCGCCGCGCCAAGCTGCGCACCCTGGAAGCTCTACTTTTCGCCGCTGCCGAACCTATGGAGGAAACCAAGCTCGCTGAGCGCCTGGGGCTTGATACCGAACTCGGCCCGCTGCTGGAGGAACTGAAGGGGTTTTATGCCAGCCGCGGTATCAATCTCGTGCGTGTGGCTGGCAAGTGGGCCTTCCGCACCGCGCCCGATCTCGCCTATCTGCTGGAGCAGCACACCGCCGATGAGCGTCGGCTGTCCAAGGCTGCTCTCGAAACGTTGGCGATCATTGCCTATCACCAGCCGGTCACACGCGCCGAAATCGAGGAAATCCGAGGCGTGACGACCTCCAAGGGCACGCTCGACGTTCTGCTGGAAAGCGGCTGGATACGCCCTCGCGGACGGCGCCGCGCGCCCGGCAAGCCGATCACCTACGGTACGACCGACTCCTTCCTCATGCATTTCGGCCTCGACACCATCAAGGATCTGCCGGGGCTGGCAGAGCTCAAGGGGGCCGGATTGCTTGACTCCAACCTACCGCCGGACTTCAAAGTGCCTGACCCGACGGATGTCGCCGCCCTGATGCCGGATGAGCTGCCGCTCGAAGACGAGCCGGAACAGTTGCCGCTGGACGATGAGGATGACGACGACACCCCGGAAGACCTGAAGCTGCTCCTTGCACAGGAGCCGATGGATCCGGCTGACGACGAAGAGCTGTCATAGGCGCTTGGGCGCCGTATCGGAGCGAAGTCGGCGCCTGCCGGCGCAATGGAGAAGTGAGGCGTTACGTGGGATTGCCGGCATGGCTGTCGAACAAGCCAACAAAGGGGCAAGGCTCAGCAGCCGGTATTTCCCCCACATCGCGCGGGCGTGCGGCAGCGACGATTGCGGCGCGCCTCACCTTCCAGGGCATCGAGCGCCAGTTCGCTGACAACCTGGCGCTCAAAGGTGTTTCGCTGGATATAGATCCCGGTGAAATCGTTTGCCTGCTCGGCCCATCGGGATGCGGCAAGACCACGTTGCTGCGCATTGCGTCCGGCATCGAGCGGCCGACCGCCGGCCGTGTGCTGATCAACGAACGCGAAGTCGTCGGCCCAAGCCGGTTCGATCCGCCCGAGGCGCGCAATGTTGGCCTGATGTTTCAGGATTTCGCGCTGTTTCCGCACCTGTCCATTCTGCAGAACGTGGCGTTTGGGTTGAAGGCGCTTCCAGCGGAGGAGGCGGCCCGGGAGGCGCTGACCGTGCTTGCCCGCGTCGGGCTCGAACGCTACGCCAATTCGTATCCGCATATTCTCTCCGGTGGCGAGCAGCAGCGTGTGGCGCTGGCCCGCGCCATCGTTCCGCGACCCTCGGTGATGCTGATGGACGAACCGTTCTCAGGTCTCGATGTGCAGCTTCGCGAAACCATGCAGGAAGAGACGCTGGGGCTTTTGCGCGAGACGCGGGCAACTTGCATGATCGTGACACATCACCCGGAAGAAGCGATGCGGCTCGGCGATCGCATCGCGGTGATGCAGAATGGACGGATTATCCAACTCGGCAAGGCGGAGGAGCTTTACCACCATCCGGCCGAGCTGTTCGTGGCGCGGTTGTTCTCCGAAGTGAACGAGGTGCCCTGCCGGGTCGAAGGCGGCGCGCTGCGAACGCCTGTCGGTACGTTCCCGGTGCAGGGCATGGGAGAGGGCGATCACGCAATTTTGTGCCTGCGCCAGCAGGGCATCGGCGTCGGCCCGCCCGGCAACGGCGTTCCGGGGCGCATTCTTCAGGTCAAGTTTCTGGGCGATGTCGGGCTCATTGAGATTGCCGCGCAGGGTTTTGAAGCCCCGTTGAAGGCCCGTGTGCACGAGCGCGACGGCTGGTCCAAAGGCGCCGAAATTTCGATCCAGGTTGACCCGACGCGTGTTTTGGTGTTTCCCGCAGAGCGTTCAGAGGCTCGTTAATTCAACCCGTCAAGTCGTCTTGTCGCGGGTACGTGGGCAGCTTGCTGGTAACGCCTATATCTGCAATAGTGATTGTTCAATTTGAAGCGCGGCCAAAATGGCACGCGAAGGAGTCTTGATACGATGGGTGCAACCAGCATTTGGCACTGGATCATTGTGCTGCTGATCGTCGTGCTGCTGTTTGGCCGCGGCAAGATTTCCGACATCATGGGCGACGTTGCCAAGGGCATCAAG
>JAEZBU010000367.1 GCA_023426855.1 Pseudomonadota bacterium
TGGTTTTGGCGGAGGAGGAGGAGGAGGTTTCGGCGGCGGCGGAATGGGCGGCGGCGGTGGTCGCGGAATGGGTGGCGGCTTCGGCGGCGGCGGTTACGGCGGTGGAGGCTACGGCGGTGGAAGCATGGGAGGCCGTGGCGGCATGGGTGGCGGGATATATGACAGAGGTCCAGGTCCCGGATCAGCCGGCAGCGGATATCAAGGCCGCTATCAATATTCAGCTCCGCGCGGCAACCGCAACGGTGGTGAGCGGTACTTCCGCCCTGGCGATCGCCGCGTAGACCGCGACCGTAGGCGTGGTGTATTTTTCTATGGCGGCGGCGACTGGTATAGCCCCGACTATTACTACTATTCCAACTGCGACTGGCTTCGCCGGAGAGCCGCGCAGACCGGTTCAGGGTATTGGTGGAGCCGCTATCGCGCATGCGCTGCGTATGACTGATTAAAGTCAAACACGGAGCCTTACGCGCTGACATACGTTATTGTCAGATTGGAGGGGCTGGGTGCGCGTCACCCGGCTCCACACTGGTGTTATTGGCAGTTGGCGCATTCAGGACCGAAATCATGATGAGCGATCAGGACACCAGCACGCGCGCCGAGCCCGAGACCAGAACCACCGATCGAGAAAAGTTCCAGCGCGCGAGAGAGCGTGTCGAAGCACTGAAGGGCTTCTACATCCACCTGATCATTTTCATCGGCGTCATCGCCGCGCTGATCGCCATCAACGCATCGACCGGCGGCGACTGGTGGGCGCAATGGGTGTTTCTCGGCTGGGGCATCGGCGTTCTGGCCCACGGCCTTGGCGTTTACAGCAACGGCAACAAAGCCGACAAATCTCCTGGCTTCATCGCGCGGTGGGAGAAGAAGAAAATGCGCCAGTTCATGGATGAGGCCTGATCCATCGTTCCGCGATCTGGAGGTGACCGGCCACGCCACTTTCGCGCATCGGAACGCGCTGCGTAGAGCCAAAGAGCCTGATAGGGAGTGCTGGGCGGATCAGCAAAATGTGATTCCTATCGCAGATTGCTATAATATGGCCTAATTCAGTCGCCTCTATGGCATCAGAGACATATCAAAATCGATCTTGGGGAGACCAATCCGTGCCTGCATTGCGAGCCTGGTTTGCGGGAGCGATGACGCTTGTGACTGCCTTGGCAGGTCCGGCCCTCGCTCAATCCCCTCAAGTCATTGAATTGGCCCAGGCGCAAGAGCGTGTTCGCCCCAAAGCCGGGGCAGCATCTTCCGCAGCGGCCGCCGGCGAAGCGGGCGCCGTTCAGCGGGTCAACAACTGGACCATCGGCGTTGCCGCCGGTCTGCTCGAGGGCACCTTCATCCGTTTTGCGGCAGAACTGGCGAAAGCGCTCAACGATGGCGACGAGATGCGTGTGCTGCCGGTCGTGACCTACGGCGCGGTCGAGAATGTTACCGATCTCCTCTATCTGCGGGGCATCGATATCGCGATCACGCATGCGGACGTGTTTGAGGACTTCAAGCGCAACCGCCGCGCCAGCAATATCGAGCGCAGGGTGAACTACATTTCTCAGATGTACATCGGCGAACTGCACATCTTCGCGCGCCACGACATCAAGACACTCAAGGATCTCGAGGGCAAGAAGGTTGGTTTCCACACCAGAGGTGCTGGCCCCACGGTTACCGGACCGATCCTGTTCGAGCGTCTCGGCATCAATGTCGAGCCGGTCTACATCAACAATTCCGTCGCACTGGAGCAGATGAAAAGCGGCGAGATCGCCGCCATCCTGCATACGGTCGGCAAGCCCAACAATCTCTTTACGAATCTGAAGTCCGACGTCGGACACTTCCTGCCCGTGGAATTCACCGACGCATTTTCGGACTACTACGTGCCCACAACTCTGGGCCATGAGGATTATCCAAACCTGTTCCGTCCGGGCGAAAAAGTCGAAACGCTTGGTATTCCCGTCGTCTTGGCGGTCTACAACTGGAACAGGGAAAACGATCGCTTCCGCCGCGTCGAGCGCTTCATCGAATACTATTTCGACAAGTTTGATACGCTGAGAAGGCCGCCGTACCATCCGAAGTGGAAGGAAATCAATCTCGCTGCAAACGTGCCGGGCTGGAACCGCTATTGGGTCGCTGACGAAATGCTGAAGAAAGCCGCAGAAGCCCAAAAGCCGGCACCCGCTGCGACCGGTCAGGCTCCGGCCCAAGCGATCGATCCAAACCTGGCAAGAGCCCAGGCGGCACGCGCGGCACCCGGCAATCGGGCAGAACAAGAACGTCTGTTCC
Source organism: Pseudomonadota bacterium (assembly GCA_023426855.1). Taxonomy (GTDB): domain Bacteria; phylum Pseudomonadota; class Alphaproteobacteria; order Rhizobiales; family Hyphomicrobiaceae; genus ZC4RG25. The sequence goes on from JAEZBU010000367.1 coordinate 2,266, forward strand.
AGCAATTCCTGGAATGGAGCAAGCAACGGCCGAAGCAATAACGGGGTTTTAGGGCGAGCCGCGGCGGGTCCGAGTTGGTAGACAACGAACCGGGCCGCCGCTGCAAAGGGGGGACACATGATACGTAGCGATAGCCGCGTGCGCCAAGGCCGGGGGGTCAAGCCGCTCGTGATCGCTCTAACTTTGGCAGGGTCGATTGCCCTGCCGCAGACGCTTCAAAACGCCGGCGCACAAACACCGGCCGCCAAGCCGAATATCAACGTCGCATCCGTGGTGCTCGCCGAGCCTGCGGTCGAAACGCCGTTCCCGATTCAGATCGGCCCCATGAGCGCCGTCCCTGCGCAGACGTTCTTGCGCATTCGCGGATTACCACCTTCAGCCACGCTGTCTGAAGGACATGCGATTGCCGCTGGAGCCTGGGCTGTGCCGATGGCCGCATTGCCCCGCCTGAAGATTTCCACGCCCATGGGTGCGACCGGCAAAAGTGAGATCACGATTGCCCTCGTCGCCATCGATGGGGCCATTCTCAGCGAAACGAAATCGACACTGCTGATCGCCCCAGCGGCCGCTATGATGGCACCCGCCACAAAGGGGCAACCGGCACAGCCTGGGCCGAATACCGCTGCGCTCGGTCCGGGCGTCTCGCCGCAAGCACGCCCGCAACTCGACATCCGCCCGCAGGCTCCGGCTCCCTTGATCCCGCAGATCAGCGACGCCGATCGCGACCGCGCCGTCAAGCACATGGAACGGGGCAGTGAAAGTCTGGCTGCCGGCAATCTGACGACGGCCCGCCTATTTTTCCAACGCGCGGCGGATCTGGGTTGGGCGCCAGCAGCATTGGCCCTCGCATCCACCTACGACCCCAACGAACTCGCGCGTATGACGGTGTTGGGTGGCGTTCAGCCCGATCCCGCGACCGCCCGCAAATGGTACGAGCGCGCCAGAGAGCTCGGCGCCAATGAAGCTGATGCGCGCTTGCAGCGATTGGGCCAGCGGTAAAAAAGCGTAGCATTTCTCGCACGCGATATCGCACCCCAACCAACGCCCCTCGGATCGGAGACTGAAGCCGATCCTAAGCTTTGCTTTGACCCATCGGCCAGCATCTCGGCGGCGCATGCCGCGCCTCTGAGGGGCGCACTGCGCCAGCCTCAGCATCCGGCGAACACACGCTCGCCGTCAGCTCGAAGGCACCTCGTCGGCCCGCGCACGCCGCTTGCGCCCCACGAAAGGCAGCAACAACGTCAGGATCACACCAACCATGATCGTGCCCGAGATCGGTCTGGTGAAGAAAATCGTCCAGTCGTTTCCAAAGCTGATCATCGCGTTCATGAACGCCTCCTCGGCGATAGGGCCAAGAATGACGCCCAGCACCATCGGCGCGATTGGAAAGCGGAACCGCTCCAGCAGGTAGCCGATGACGCCGAAACCGATCATCAGCCACAGATCGGTGAGATTATTGCGGATCGACATGGCGCCGATGAAACAGAACAGCATCACAAACGCCGAGACCATCGTCTCGGGAAAATCGAGCACGCGGACCAGCAGGCGGATGTAATAAAACCCGATCAGACACATCAGCGCGATGCCGAGAAACACCGACGCGAAAATCGTGTAGACCATTGGCGCCGAGGTCAGCAGGATTTGCGGGCCGGGCTGTACGCCGTGCAGCATGAAGGCGCCGAGCATCACCGCCGTCGCGCCGCTGCCGGGCACACCCAGCGCCAGCAATGGCACCAACGCACCTCCGACGGATGCCGTCGATGCGCTTTGCGGCGCGACGATACCCTCCGGGACACCGGTGCCCATTTCCTTGCGCCGCTTTCCGTATTGCGCCTCCACCCCGTAAGAAACGAACGACGCAATCGTGGCGCCGGCGCCGGGAACCAGCCCGATGATATTGCCGAGCAGGCTGGAACGCAGAAACATCCAGCGCAGCGCGAACAACTCGCGCAACGACGGCAATCGCGTGGAGGTCTCGCTGACCTTGTTTACCGGCTTGGTGGTGAAGCCCTGCTCCAACCTCGCTAAAATTTCGCCGACGCCATACGCGCCCACCATGACAACAAGAAATTCAATACCATCGGCTAGAATGGGCAGATCGAACGTGAACCTGTAGCTGCCGTAAATCGCATCGGTGCCAACACAGCCGATCAAAATTCCGAGCGCGAGCGATATCAAAGCATTCGGCAAAGACCCACGCCCGAGGGCGATGACGCTGGCCAAACCAAACAAAACAATTGCGAAATATTCCGGTGTCGAAAATCTCAAGGCAAAGTCTGCTATGGGCTTGGTCAGCAGAACCATGATGATCGCAGAAATCAAACCGCCGCCCAAAGCTGCGATAAGCGTCCATCCCAGAGCATCGGCGGCATGTCCCTTCTGCGCCATGGGATAGCCGTCCCAAAGTATCGGCACATCCAGGGGCTCGCCGGGAATACGGAACAAAATCGCCGTGAATGCACCGCCATACGTGCCCGACACGTACATCGCAGTCAGCAGGATAATCGAGGCGGTCAGATCCATTTGATAGGTGAACGGGAGAACCAGAATAACGCCCATCACGAGCGTCAACCCGGGCAGGACGCCAACGAGAAGGCCAACCACAATTCCCAGAAATAAAACCAGCAGGTTGCCCGGTGTCATGCAGGCGACGAACCCGGCGCCGAGGTTGGCAAGAATATCGAGCATACGCAGCAATCCTCGAGCGTGAGATCTAGCGGATGAGCAGAAGGTCCATGACCAGCTGAGTGACCTGATCAAACGGCGGCTGACCGCGAGGCAGGGAAACGTAGACGACCTTTAGGAAAACGAAAGCAAACGCGAAGATGCCGATGGTGCTCGATAGCCAAATTGCCAAGTGATTGCGCGAGCCGCCGAGATACATGAACAGAATGAGATAGAGGTACGAAGCGAGCAGGAAGCCCAGGACCGGAACCAACACCGCGTAAGCGATCGTCAGCACCACGCCAGCAATGATCAGGGTAGGCCGCGATCTCGGCGCGACATCATCAGCGTCGGCCTCAGTGTCATCCAGCCGCTCGGCAATCCCCTGCACTTCGCTTTCAGATCCGCCAGTCACGAAAACGCGGATGATTTCATACAGGCAGACCGCCGCCATCAAGCCGATCGCGACACGCGGCCAAAAATCAGGCCCCAACTGATCGCCGCGCGGTGTGTATTTGATCTGGCCAGCAAGAACGAAAAGAACTGCCGCGATAACCAACCCCAGCACATAGGGAAGTGCTGGCTTAAAGCGATGCGCCATTTGCCATGTCTCAAGGACGTTGTCGTCGTATTGCGGGTGGCTACTCGCGAACGACCAGCCACCCGATTTCACGCGTGCGTTAGCCGCTTACGACTTGGCGCCCGAAAACTTCTTCATGTCGTCGAGCTGCTCCTTGACGAAACCGTCCGCCTTCGCCGAGTCGATGAAGCTGTCGGGAGAAGCAAACTGATCGGCCAGGAATTTCTTGAATTCCTCGGAGCCCGCGACTTTCGCGAGTGCCGCCGATAGGGCTTTGACCCGCTCCGGCGGCGTCCCAGCGCGCACGACGATGGACCGGAATTGCGGCAACGCAACCTCGTAACCAAGCTCGTAGGAACTGGGCGTATCCTTGAACGCCGGATGGCGATCCTTGCCGAAAATGATCAAAGGCCGCATCTGTTTCGATTGCAGGAATTGCCCGACATCGCCGGCCTGTTCGTAGAGCGCGTCGGCGTGGCCACCGAGGATGGACACGTAGCGCTCACTCGGCTTGGAGAATGGCACCTGGACGATCTTGATGCCTTTGCTCTCCATGTATTTCAGCGTGAAATCGTCAACGCTTCCGAAGCCGAGCGTTGCGACCTTCAGCGTACCGGGCTTCGCCTTGGCTTCCTTTTCAAAGTCGGCCCAGGATTTGAAGCGGCTGTTGTCGGCGACAAACAAGAATGACGGCGCCTGGATCATGACCGAAACGGGCACGATATCCTCTGATTTCCAGCGCGCGTCCGGTCCAGCCAGCAGGGCGTGGCTATCGGCGATGTAGATCGCCATGGAGTAACCATCTGCCGGAGCCGCAAGCAGCTTCGCCATTCCGGTGCCACCCGTGGCGCCGGGCACGTTGACGACAGGCAGCGAGGTGCCAAGTGCGGGCTCCAACAGCTTACCCGTCAGTCGCGCAAGCTGATCTGCGCCGCCACCCGGGCCCCAGGGAACCACGAACTCAATAGGTCTTGTCGGGTACTTGTCCTGCGCAATCGCTACAGGCGGAGCCACCGTTACAGCCACGGTTGCTACCCCAAGAGCGATAGCGAATGCTCCTGCAAAATGTCGGGTCATCGTTTCCTCCAGCCGATGCCGGTAATCCGCGGCTGGATTGTCGAGCCGCATTTATCCGGCCTGAGACGCCCCTGTTCCAGAGGCACGACTTTAGTGTTGTTTCACGCCCCGCTTTCCTATCGGCGTCAGATCAGCAGTTAAACAACCCGATCAAATTGGTCAGGCCAATTACACTGCACACTGATCTCGCTAACAGTTGCACGTGGCGCGACGATGTCAATTGCCGACGTGACGGAAATTTCGGCGGAAATGATTGCTGCATCGACAAAATTACGCCTGCCGCTGGCGCCAAAAAGCGAATTTGCGCCATTGAAACAACGAGAAAAATGGAACCATTTATCTCAAAAAACGCGAACCGCGATTGAAACTTTCGACCTCAAAAAAAATCTCGCGTGAAAAGAAATTCACTTGTTCAAAGTTTGCCGCGCCCAAAAATCAAACATCGCGATTTTCGAATATTGCAGCGCAGCCTTCGCAGCCGCACATTCTCACGGCGGTGTTGGTCGCGCGCCCACATAGGCCAATAGACACGCGCGACCAGGACGGAACCGTCTGCCTGTTTGCGGCGTTATTTCAACATCCCGATCATCGCCTGCGCGCCGCCTCGCCGTTCGCGAAGCGCGGAGCCTTGCGTGTCAATCAATATGCCAGTTTGGAGGATGTAATGAAGGGCGTCGTGCTGTGGATCGCTGGGGTTCCTTTGTCCGTTATTCTGCTGCTGTATTTGTTTGGCGTGATGTAGCGAACGCCGCGCATTGGCATTCTTGGCTAAAGGACTGCCGCTCATCTCGGCGCGAGAGGCTGCCACGGTTGCGTGCGGCGCGCTGAGCCTGACCGGAACGAACCACGATCACGGGCGTTGTTTGTGTGAACTCCAGAACGAGATCCATGAAGGTCTATTATGAGCATCAAGCCTCAAGTCTCGCCCGAGCATCCGGAAGTTGATACGCGGCTTCCGGTCAAGGCGGACACGCACGCTGAAAAACTTCCAGCCACAGCCGAGCTGGCGACAGAGCGCAAGGTTGTCCGCTGGTACGAAGGCTATCGTAGCGGGTATTTTTGCTAGTCTAGTCGGTTCTATCCGCTAACCCGAAATCGCGCGCCGCTTTATGGAGCGGCGAGGGTTTTTTTTCCTAGTCGCCGGTCTGCCAGAGATGCTCGCAAGCGCGCCGAAGCGTATCCGGGGAACTGCACGGGCGCCGCTCCAGCCCAAGTTCAGAGCGCGCGCGGGAACGCGAGTGCACCGCCCGTCAACGGCAACTTTTCATGGCATCGGCCCTTACCGGGGAGCCCAACATGTCCGATATAAGACAATAAGACACCATATCCGACCAAGGTGATTTATCATCCGCCATCAAATGGCTATGGTTGTTGACGACAGATTTTTGACAGTTCGTTGACCATCGCCAGGCCATGACCGATCAAACTGCGGGGGGGCTCGCGCCCGCCGCGCGATCCCGTCTCAATATCGGAGAATTTCGGCCCGGCACGGCTTATGCGGTGGCGCTGGCGCTTCTGCTCGCCATGCTCATCTACCGTTGGGGCACCGAAGGCGGCGTGACGACTTCGCTGTTCACGCTGGCCGCCTGCCTGGCCTCTGCATCGGTCCTCGTCCTGATTACCCGAAGGGTGATGTTCTCGGCCGTAGCGGTGACGGCGCTGGCACTGCTTGTGCTGCTCGGCTCCAGCATCAAGCACAAGAAGATGAACATGGTCATGCATGCCTATGACCTCATCTTCTACCTGAGTTCCTGGTCGACCGTCAGCTATCTGTGGGAGGACTATTGCAGCGACGTCCTGGTCGTTGCTGGCGCGCTCATCAGTGCGCTCCTGATCGGATGGATCACCTACCGCATCGACGGTAGCCGCGTGCCTCGCAACATCGCCGTGATAGCGACCGCCGTGTTCATGACAATCGCTTCAGGAGCTCTCACCGCCAAAGGCGAGCGGCGTCATACCGAGTTTGCCTACGCTGGCCAGTATCTGACGTATTTCTTTTCGTCTCTGCCTGAAACATTGGACACGCTGTGGCGCGGTCAGCTGCTCGAGGCCGCGTTGCGTGCCCCTGGCCCTGCGTTTCAGATCCCGACCACGTGTCGTCCGGCGACCGCGCCGCCGCACATCATCCTGATCCACCAGGAATCGGTGGTGCCGCCGAGCCATTTCCCGCAACTGACCTACGACCGTAGCCTGGATCCGTTCTTCCGCTCGCATGACGACCAGCTTCACAACATGCGGGTCGAAACCTATGGCGGCGCATCCTGGCTGACCGAGTTTTCGCTGCTGACAGGCCTTTCAACGTATTCGTTCGGCAGCATGCGATCGTTCGTGCAGTTGCTCATGGCCGGGCGGATACAGGACACTCTGCCGCAAACACTGGCGCGCTGCGGTTATCGTAACGTCGTGTTCTACCCGATGCTGCGCAACTTCGTGTCCAACGATCGGTTCTATAATGCGATCGGCCTCAAGGAGATCTTCGACGCCAAAGATCAGCGCGCCAAGGTCGTCAACGAACGCGATCGCTTCTACTACGACAACGCCCTGAACGAGATGGAACGCCATTTCGCCAAAGGCCCGCAGCCGCTGTTCACGTTCGTCCAGACGATGGCGACGCACTGGCCTTATTCGGTGAAATTCAGCCCCGAGATCGAGGTCGCAGGTGGTGCGCCAGGCACGCATCCGGAGATGCACGAATACCTGCGCCGGCTGGCCATCGCCCGTTTGGATTACAACTATCTGAAGGCAGAGTTGCAGCGCCGCTTTCCCGACCAGCGCTTCCTGATCGTACATTACGGCGACCATCACCCCATGGCGACGCGCACGCTTCTCGGCTTCCATGAACGGACGGAAGCCGAGGATGTCCACCTCGATATCGACTCGCCCGGCTTTCTCACCTACTTCGTCGTCGACGGCCTTAACTACCGCCCGCCGGACCTTCCCGAGCAGGACGTCATCGATGTGCCGTATCTGGGAACCCTGATCCTGGAAGCAGCGGGACTGCCCTTGTCGGATGCCTACCGGGAAAGACAGCGCCTGCTGCAGGTCTGTGAAGGGCGGTACTACAGTTGCGAGGATCGCGGCGAGATCCTGCGTTTCCATCGCCGATTGATCGACGCGCGCCTCGTCCAGGCGCGATAGTCCTGCAATAGTTGCGCGACCAAGTCGCACCAGTCACTGGGAAGCTTCGCGAAACGTTCCTGGGTGTGTTGCGTATCTTGCAAGGGGTAGGAAACGGGCTGGCGCTCGTCACAATGACTTGACCCGAATTGTGATCAGCACCGACCGTATTGGCACTAGAGTGATGATCGCGAAATTCGCCAGCTCTAGCCGCGCTTTGGCAGCAAGTTCCTCCGTCTAGAAGCTCTATGGGTCTCGTGTCCGGCGGTTATATCCACACTGGACTTTCGCCGCGTTGGTTGGCTGCAGCATTAACATCGAGACGTTCGCCATGATCCCATCCATGCGCGCACTGGTACCGAAGTATCTTCACGCGCGAGGTTTCGCGCCAACCGGCGCCGGGCAGCTTTTCCCCTTTCCAGCCGCTCCAGGTGCTGCACACGCTCTGCCGACGCGGGTCAGCGAGTTGATCCGCGAGCACGATGAGCGCAGCGAGCGGCTCATCGGATGGGCGCAGCTCGGCCTGGTGCTGATCCTGTCCGCGCTCTACATCATCGCACCGCGACCGGCCGATGCCCCACCGCGCATGCTCGGCGATCCTGTACCGGTCGTCCTGTCCGTCTACTTTGTTTTCACCGCTATCCGGCTCGTGCTTGCCTATCGCGGGCGACTGCCGGGCTGGCTGCTGCTGACCTCGATCGTCGCGGACGTGGGGCTGCTGTTGTGGCTGATCTGGTCATTCCACGACAACTACGGTCAACCGCCAGCGTTCTCGCTGAAAGTGCCGACGTTCGTTTATTTCTTCGCCATCATCGCGATGCGGGCATTGCGCTTCGATTACCGCTACCTCCTGGCGGCAGGCGTTGCCGCGGCCGTTGGCTGGGCGGGGCTGGTCGCACTGGCCATAGCCGAGAGCGACGACGGCACGATCACGCGGAATTTCGTGAGCTACATCTCGGACAACCGCATCCTGATCGGCGCCGAGTTCGACAAGATCGTCACCTTGCTGATGGTCACAGTCCTGCTCGCGGTGGCCATTCGCCGAGCACAAGGCACACTGCAATTTGCCTTCCGAGCCGAAACGGCAGCGCGAGACATCCGGCGCTTCGTGTCAGGCGACGTGGCGGAGGTGATTACGCGGTCGGATCGCGAGATCGAGGCCGGCGAAGCTTCCGAGCGCGACGCCGCTATTCTCATGTTGGATATTCGCGGCTTCACCGGCCTGTCGGCAACGCTGCCGCCGAAGGCCGTGGTCGAGATGCTGACGCAGTTCCACGCCCGCGTTCTGCCGGTGATCCGCGAGCACGGCGGAATCGTCGACAAGTTCCTCGGCGATGGTGTTATGGCGACCTTCGGCGCGGTCGATCCATCGGCGACAGCCGCAGCGGACGCCGTGCGCGCGCTCGATATCATCATGAGAGAAGCCGCGGATTTGCGCGAGACATCGACCGGCGCGGTCGAGAGCAGGCTGAACGTCAATGGCGCGGTTGCAGCCGGCACCGTCGTGTTCACGACACTCGGCAACGGCGACCGGCTCGAATACACGGTCATCGGCGAGGCCGTGAACCTTGCCGCCAAGCTGGAAAAGCATAACAAAACCCTCGGCACGCGCGCCCTGGTTCCGGCCGAGACCTATCGCATGGCCATATCGCAGGGTTACGCACCGCCGCGGCCGCACACCCGTCAGCCGCAATGTGTGATCGCGGGCGTCAGCAAGCCTTTGGATCTGGTGACGCTAGCCGACTAGCGTCGTCGACGTGAATTGAAACAGCCGAGAGCGCGCAACCAGTCTCCCTTCCGATCGGGAGAGAGGTCCACCACTGAGGGTGCCGTGCTCTCCTGTGATCGCCGCCTCTCTGGGTGACCAGATCACCCATCCAGATCCGCCATCCCCGCGCAGGCGGGGATCCAGGCACATTTCAGTTGCACAACGTCCGTCGGATGCGCGCGCGAATCGTACGATGGACGCAATGCGCAAGACAATTGCCGTATCACGCCGCGCGGAGGACCCTGGATTCCCACCTGCGCGGGGATGACGGGCGAGGAGGAGCCGTCGCAGCACGCGACAGGGACTTCAGGAGACGAGCCCGGCAGCCGGCAGTCTCCGGCGAGCGGTTCTATCTGAGTTGGAAAGACGCCAAGCTTCAGGTCTTGTCGCCGATTAGATGGCTTTGAACGCCCATCGGCGACAGCTTCGGCCGGATACTGCTGATGCGCCCGGTGCTGACGCCGGCCCATCCGATCTCCCCGGAAAGCCGGCCATACTCGATCTTGGGGCAGCGGTTCATGATCACCTGCAGCCCCGCAGCCTCCGCCTCTTCCGCCGCCTGTGCATTGCGCACGCCAAGCTGCATCCAGATCACGCGGATGCCGAGCCGGTCCTTCTGCGCAATCGCCTCGCGGGTGACCTCAAGCGCGGCATCCGAATTGCGGAAGATATCGACGATCCCGATCGGCCCTGGCACGTCGGCAAGCGTCGCATAGACCTTTTGACCGAGGATCTCCTGCCCGACCAGGGTCGCATTGACGGGCACCACGCGATAGCCTTTGCCGAGCATGTACTTCATCGCGAAGTAGCTCGGACGACTGGTGTTGGCGCTGGCGCCGACCATGGCGACGGAAGTGTTGTCGCGCAGGATCGCCGCAATCAGGTCGTCGGAATAGGTTTCGTGGCTCATGTGCCGTTGCTATCAGGGCCGGCGCGGGCGGGCAATATGGGACGCCCCGCGTCATCGCCCGAACAGCATTGCGATCCGTGCAGCCATAAGCTTTGTGATGAACGCGAGCGGGAAACGCCGATAGCTCGGAACATCTGCGGCAAGCGCGACAGTCGCGGGCTTGAACTTCGTCTGGATGCGCATCAGCGGCGGCGGCAGGTCGCCTTGGAATCGCGCCCGATACAGCGACAGCCAGTGCCCCTTCTCGAAGTTTAGATACATCGCCGAGTTGCAGCAACCAGCGACGGCTCTACTCGTCGGTGACGTCTCGGTGAGCCGGACAAGCTGCAGGAGATCTTCGCCGCTGCGGCACGTCACGCGGTCTTTGCGGTAAAGGATGCACGCTGTGCCACCGTCCGCGTCTTGAACCGGTGCAGCATTTGGCAGGACTTCGATGCGCCGCGCGGCTTCCTGGCAGTCGTCGCAGTAGCACACCACGCTGTTGATAGGTCGACCGTGCGCTTCCAGCTTCACGCTGCCGCATGCGCACTGGACCAGCTCGACGGCGCTCGCTCGTTGGGACATCTGCGTTTCCTGTCGGACGTGTTGCCAATTCGCAAGGCGCCGGATCATCCGGCCCCATCCTATCAAGGACGAACGGACGGCACGACTTCCGACAGGTCAGCTGTCATGAACCAGAAATGATCTATCTAGTCGGCGTTCAATTGCTCGGCTTGTCGTCAGGCAGGATCACGCGGCCGTTGTCGTCGAGCGACCAGAACGGATTGTGCGCCACTTCCCATAGGTGACCATCCGGGTCCGCGAAGTAGCCCGCGTATCCGCCCCAGAACACCTTCTGCGCCGGCTTGACGATGTGCGCACCGTTTTGCGCGGCGAGGCCCAGAACCTGATCGACCTCGGCATCGCTGGCGACATTCCAGGCCAAAGAGATACCTGAGAAGCCCGGCGCGCTGTCGGCAATCGTCGCATCGGCGGCCAAGTCAGCGCGACCGAACAGGGCGAGCACGACGTTGCCAAGCTGAAAGAACGTCACCGTCTCGCGGCTTTCAGACGACGCGCGCAGCCCCATGCCTTCATAGAACCGGCGCGCGCGGACCATGTCCGTCACACCAAGCGTCAGCAGGCTCAGCCGCAACGTCATCGCTCAGCAGCCTTTCCACTCAGGCTTGCGCTTCTCGATAAAGGCGCCGATGCCCTCTTCGGCATCATGGGCCATCATGTTGCGCACCATGACATCGGCGGCATAGCGATAGGCCTCGGCCGTCGGCATCTCGACTTGCCGGTAGAAGGCTTCCTTGCCGATGGCGACCGTCAGCGGTGATTTTGACGCGATCTGATCGGCAAGTGCCAGCACTTCATCGAGCACGCGCGCGCGCGGAACCACGCGATTGACCAGTCCGTAGGCCGCCGCCTCGCTGGCCGGCATCAGTTCGCCGAGCAACAGCATTTCCATGGCCCGCTTGCGCGGCACGTTCCGGGTCAGCGCCACCATCGGCGTCGAACAGAACAGCCCGATGTTGACACCCGGCGTGGCGAAGGTGGCATCGTCGGCGGCCACCGCCAGATCGCAGGTGGCGACGAGCTGACAGCCCGCGGCCGTCGCAGTGCCGTGGACCGCCGCGATGAAAGGTTTCGGGGAGTTCAAGATGGCCTGCATCATGTCGGCGCAGGTCGTCATCGCAGTCTCGTAGAACGCGAGACCACCATCCGCATCGGCGCGATGCGCCGCCATTTCCTTGAGATCGTGTCCGGCGCAGAAGGCCGGCCCATTTGCCGCCAGAACAACGGCAGCGACGTCTCTATCCGCCGATAGCCGGACGACGGCCTCGCGGATGGCCAGCATCAGGTCCAGAGACAATCCATTCCGGGCGTGAGGGCGATTGAGCGTGAGGATCGCAGCAGCCCCACGGCGCGCCTCTGAAAGGCCCGCCGCTTCGGCATCCTGTTCCTGCGATCCTCGCACCCGTTCCTGCATGCGCCTAACTTAGGCGCCCGATCGACTACTGCAACACCTTATCGATATCGGCGCGAAACTTCTTAACGACCTGAACATTCTCGGGGAACTGAAGCGGCGGCGTGGATTTCAGCGCCTCTTCCATCTCCTCAAGCATCTGCTTCTTGTCTTTGTCCGGGATTGCCTTGTCGGCCTTGATCTCCTCGATCTCCTTCTTGATCGAATCGACAGGGTCCGCGTAGTCGCCGCTCTGCGGGTCGATGCCGGCCATCACCATCGAGATATTGGCGGCAACGTCGTCGAGCTCCTCGAAGCTGGCGAAGCCATTCTTCTTGGCCAGCGCTTCAAGCTCGCCCTGCAGCTTCGGGTCCGGCCCATCGGACGTGCCCTGAATCTTTTCAGCGATCTCGTTCAAGTCCTTCTGCGCAGCGATAAATCCCTGCACTTGCTTTTCAGTCAGTTTAATCTGCTTGAACTCAGCATCCTGAGCAGTGGCTGGGCTGATTGCGATCGCCAAACCAAGCGCCAATGCTGTCAACACTTTCATCACATGTGCCGACACGGTTCTCATGACCTTCCGTCTCCCAAACGTTCCCCTGACCACCTAACAACGCTATTAATCAGCATAGCTAGTCGTCAGCGCGGGCGAATTGATAGCAGAATCGGGACGAGATTAAGAATGGTTC
>JAEZBU010000376.1 GCA_023426855.1 Pseudomonadota bacterium
GCGGATCATCAAGTGGCAGCGCCGCCGCCGTCGCGGCCGGCATGGGGCCGTTGAGCATCGGCACGGATGGCGGTGGTTCCATTCGTCTGCCAGCGGCCTTGTGCGGTGTCGTTGGTTTCAAGCCGACTTTTGGTGCCGTGCCGTCATGGCCATCGATTCCGTGCTGGGATCTGCTCGGTCATACCGGCCCGCTGGCGCGCAGCGTTGCCGACATCCAGCGCGTGATGGCCGTCATCGGCGGTGCCGATCCGCTCGATCGCGAAACGCACATCGCCTGGAAGAAGGCGCCACGAGGAAAGCCGCGCGTCGCGTGGGCGCGCACGTTGGATAAGTTACGGCCTGAACCCGAAGTCGCGCGCGCCCTCGATGCAGTCGTCGGTGTTGCCAAGCGGCATGCAAAGAGCTGCGTCGAAACGACAGTGAATTGGACCGATCCCGATCAGCAGTTCCGCGTCATCGTGCTGTCCGATATCGCTGCCGCGCTTGGTGACAAGCTTGCCTCGGAAGGCAATCGCGCCGCGATGGACCCGATGCTCATTCAGATGATCGAGTTCGGGCAAACGCTGAAAGGCAGCGACGTCGCGCGCGCGTTTGCCTGGCGACGTGCGTTTTCCCGGCAGGTTCTCGCGCTTTTTGACAACGTCGACCTTCTCATCGTGCCCACGACTCCTGTCACGGCTTTCGACCTCGGCATGCTCGGGCCCCGCGTGATCTCGGAAGAGAAGACGTCGCCGTATGCGTGGTTCAATTGGACCTGGCCATTCAACGCGACAGGGCAACCTGCGCTGTCCTTGCCAGTATTCAACGACGGTGCGTTACCTGCGGGAATCCAGATCATCGGACGTCCGGGAGAGGACGAGCGCGTGCTCGCGTTTGCGCGTGAACTTGAGACGCGACTCGATTCAGGCAGTACCCGCCGACCGCAAATTTGAGCGTTTTGGGCGAGAATCACACACGATCGGCCGGTGCTTTGCGCATGATTCGCTCGATTTGCTGAGAAAATGGTGATATTCGAAATCTCCAACAGGCGCTCGCTGAGCGAAAAGCGGGCGATTTCCTAAGGTTTCGCACCATTTCTGTTGCGCAATCGGCACACTCGTCGGCCAGATGAGATTTATTTGGCTTTCCGTATTCGCAATTGCGGAGAATTCGTTTAAGTGCGGAAAAATAATGAAATTCAAGGCCTTTACGGCTCAATATGAGAGCGTCACATGAAAGTATCTGAACTCCGGAAGCTGACTTACCGCCAGCTTCAGGCTTTGCAGGAAAAGATTGAAGCCGCGATCGCACGTCGTCAGACCGGTGAGCGGGCGGTGATGAAAAAGAAAAATGGTACTGTGGCGAAGAAGGCCAAAGTTCTCGTCAGCGACAGCCTTCGTGGCAAAAGCCGGAAGGCCCCGCAGACGCGAGAAACAGCCGTCAAATACCGCCATCCAAAGAATCGTACGCTGTCCTGGACGGGTCGTGGCCGCCGGCCCAATTGGCTCATCCAGGAAGGTGGCGATATTGAACGCTTTCGCGTGGCTTGAGTCAGAGACTTCCAACCAATCCAGATTTTCAAAATTTAAGGAGCGAATACCATGAAAGCACCAGCTAAGAAGGCCCCGGCCAAAAAGGCAGCTGCGAAGACCGCGAAGCCGACCAAGACCGTTGCGGCCGCCGCGAAGACCGCGAAGCCGACCAAGACCGCTACGGTGAGGCTGAGCCAGATGGCGAAGGATCTCGCCGAGGCGAAGGGCACGACCCGCAAGGAAGTGACGACGTTGCTCGGCGATTTCACCGCACTCGTCACCAAGCACCTCAAGAAGGGCGCTCGCGTTCGCGTCAACGGCATCGGCGTTCTGCAGGTCCGTAAGCGTCCGGCACGCATGGGCCGCAACCCGGCGACGGGCGAGGCCATCAAGATCAAGGCCAGCAAGAAGATCGCGTTCCGCGCTGCCAAGGAACTGAAAGAGCTGATCTGATAACGGCTCTTTACCTGCCGGAATAATAAGGGCGCCCGCTTAAAGGATGAGCGGGCGCCTTTTCTATTGGAGCGGCGAGTATTCAGAATGATGCTAGGGCATTTCCGATTTAGGTCGAATCTTGTCCCCTCCTGGTCATCCCGGGCCTTGTGCCCGGGATCCATCTCTCGGCTGGCGTCGACACCTGCAGTTGGATGGATCCCGGTGACAAGCACCGGGATGACAACTGTGGCTCGGTTAACGTCGCCGTTTCCATCTCAATCGGAAGGACTCTAATTCAGTGAAAAGATGTATTTGAACGGATTTTGATAACGCGATTGAAAGCGCGCATCGAGGCAGCGCGTTCCATCCCAGTATCTGAAGGTACCGCAATTGGGCGGAGCCGGTGGTCCGAAAAAGGCGACCGGAGGCGCAGGGGCGTGGCTGCGCACGGGGCCGAATTGGGTGGGTCTCCGCCAATAGTAGACAGAACCGCCAGGATTCGGCGCATAGAATCGAGGTTGAGGCGGTGCGTAATAGTCAGCGGTTTGTTTGAACTCCGCCGCATAATCCGCGTCGTAGATCACACGCTTCTCTTTCGTGAAAATCGCGTCGTAAGCTTCACGACGTTGCCGCCACAGATCCGGCGGCCCGGGCACATAGGCCTCCGCATACGGTAATCCGAGAGGAACGGCAGGCGCATATCCGTAAACGGGAATACCGCTTTCGGCGAATGCGGGCGCGGTCGAGGTAATCATCAGTGCAGCGATGGCAGTTCGCAGACAACGCATGGGGACCTCCTGTCACGTCCCCCCGCGCCAGAACGCAAAATGGGGGCGCGAGTTCCGACCCGCGCCCCCATTCAAAATTGCGTCAGTCGTCTGAGATCAGCCGGCCTTGTAAAGTTCTTTGACTTTCGCCGGGCTGACACGTTCGTCGTCGATATCGCGCTGAAGTGCGGCTGCATCGCGTTCCGTGGCCGGGCCCATGCCGCCGCCACCTGGCGTCATGATGACCAGACGCTCATTCGGCGGAATAAGCACGAAGCCCTTGCCCTTGAGCACTTTGCCGGACTTGAACGCAACAACGCCATTGGCGCCGTTCTCGCCGCCATCGCGACCACGTGCTGGGTAGTCGATGCGATCGAAACCAGCCAGCAGATCGAATGGCTGACCGATGTTGCTCTCGATCTCGATGACCTGCCCGAGACCGCCGCGTGTCTTGCCAGCGCCGCCGGAATCCTGGCGCAGTTCCTTCTTCCAGAACAGCAGTGGCGTGATCTGCTCGGCGATCTCGACCGGCGTGCCTTTGACGCCGGAAGGATAAGCTGTCGCCGACAGGCCATCGGAATGCGGACGCGCGCCGGTGCCGCCGTTCGACGTCACCGTCATCATGAACCCGTAGTTGCCACCTTCGCCGGTCTCGACGAAGCCGCGCACGTTGAGGTTCCACAGACAGGCAGCGCCTTCGGCGGGGACCCGGTCTGGGATCGCCTGCCGGAGGCAGCCGAAGACGACGTCGGGAAGCATCTGGCCGATGACGTGACGGATCAGCACCGGCGCGGGCTTCTGCGCATTGAGAATGCAGCCCGGAGGTGCGGACACCGTCAGCGGTTCGAGCGAGCCGGCATTATTCGGCACCTTGGACGACACGATGCAGCCGAGGCCGAACGCCGTGTAGGCCAGTGTGTAGGACATCGCCACGTTGATGCCGCGCTTCGCTGCCGGACTGGTGCCGGTATAGTCGACGTGAATGCCGGTATCGCTGATGGTCGTGGTGGCGCTCAACGTGATCGGCTCGTCGTAACCGTCGGTCACCATGGTGTTGGACCAGGTGCCCTTCGGCAGTTTGGCGATTTCCGCCAGCACCGCTTCGCGCGAACGATCGATGATGTGGGTTGCCAGCGAGTCGAGATCGTCGAGCTCGAACTCCTCCATCATCTCGACGAGGCGCAAGCAGCCGACGTCATTACAAGCGGCGAGGGAGTAGACGTCGCCGATGGTATCGACCGGCAAACGCGTGTTGGCGCGGATCATCGCCATCAGCGTTTCGTTGACCTTGCCTTCATCGAGCAGCTTCAGGAAGGGAATATAAAGTCCCTCCATGAACACGTCGGTGGCGTCGGGTCCGAAGCCGATGCCGCCAATGTCCATCAAGTGACTGGTGCAGGAGAACATGCCAACCAGTTTGCCCTTGTGGAAGCAGGGCGTGGTGATGACGAAGTCGTTGAGATGGCCGGTGCCCATCCACGGATCGTTGGTGATGTAGGCATCACCCGGCTTCATGTTCTCGAGCCCGAAATGCTCGATGAAGTACTTCACCGACTCGGCCATCGAGTTGACGTGCCCAGGCGTGCCGGTGACGGCCTGGGCCAGCATGCGGCCGTGGCGGTCGAAGACACCGGCTGACAAGTCGCCGGCCTCGCGAACGATGGGCGAGAACGCGGTTCTCAGCAGTGTCTGCGCCTGTTCCTCCACCACGGAGATCAGGCGGTTCCACATGATCTGCAGTTCGATATCGCTTGGATTCTTCTTTGCCATGGCGGTCACTCCACGCTCTTTGCCGTCAGCACGAGGGCGCGGCCGCCGTCGATCGTGGCATCAAAGCTTGCTGAAATGTATGTCGAGGTTCCGTCTTCGACGATTACGGCAGGACCGGAGATCGGCGTTCCCGGCTTCAGGTCGGTGCGCTCATAAACCGATACCTCAATCGTCTTGGCGAGCTTGGCATCGAAGATGGTGCGCGTGCCGGACGGCGTGATGGCCTTCTGAGCTTCCGCCGAGGCAATGCGCTCCGGCTTGTTCTCCTCGCTGGAAACCAGCACCACCCAGCTCATGATTTCGATCGCGGCGCCCGGGATATGGCGGGCAAACAGGCGATCGTACTCCGCTTCGAACGCGCGGCGCAGGTCGGCCGTGTCTTCATCGCGCAGCGGACGATCGGGCAAGTCGACAGAGATTTCGTGACCCTGGCCAGCATAGCGCATGAAAGCACGGCGCTGTTCGCTGAGCTTGGCACCGCCAGCGGCTTCGCGCGCCAGCTCGGATGCCTCACTGCTCATCCCGCCCAGCAGACGATTGGCGAGATCCGTGTCGAAACGATCGAGCCGCATATAGAGAGAGCGGACCAGTTCGAACGCGGCCGGAGCCTCTAGGAAGCCGACGGCCGATCCAACGCCCGCATCGGCAGGGATGATGACGCGCTTGATGCCGAGTTTTTCAGCAAGGCGCGAGGCGTGCAGCGGTGCTGCGCCGCCGAAGGCGATGAGCGTACGCGCCGCCACTTCGGCGCCGCGCTCGACAGCATGCACACGCGCGGCGTTGGCCATGTTCTCGTCGACGATTTCGGCGACGCCGTAGGCTGCGGACTCTGCCGTCATGCCAAGCGGTTTGCCGATGTTGCTTTCAAGAGCAGTCTTGGCCTTGGCCGGGTCGACGGAGATCTTGCCACCAGCGAAGCGCGACGGATCGATCTTGCCCAGCGCAACGTCGGCGTCGGTGACGGCCGGCTCCGTGCCGCCGCGACCGTAACACGCTGGACCCGGCTCGGAGCCTGCGCTTTCCGGACCGACCATGATGCGCTTCATGGCGTCGATGCGCGCAAGCGAGCCGCCGCCGGCGCCGATCTCGACCATCTCGATGACCGGGATGCGGAGCGGGAAGCCGCTGCCCTTCATGAACCGGGACGAGCGATCAACTTCAAACGCGCGCGCCTTGAACGGCTTGCCGTCGTCGATCAGGCAGATTTTGGCAGTCGTGCCGCCCATATCGAACGACAGGATCGTGTTTTCGCCGCGTTCTGCCGCCGTACGGGCGGCCAGGATCGCGCCGCCGGCCGGTCCGGATTCGATCAGCCGCACGGGGAAGGCGCGAGCGGTCTTGAGGCTGGCGAGGCTGCCGCCAGATGTCATCAGGTGGATTGGCGCGGTGCAGCCTTTCTCCTGGAAGGCCTCTTCAAGCCGCTTGAGGTAACCGGCCATCAGCGGTTGCACGTAGGCATTCGCAACTGCTGTGGTCGTGCGTTCGTACTCGCGCGCTTCCGGGCACACTTCCGACGACAGCGTCACGCTGATTTCGGGGCACTCTTTGGCCAGGATTTCGCGAATGCGCTCTTCGTGCACCGGATTGACGTAGGCGTGGATCAGCGCGACCGCGACGGCCTGGATCTTGTCATCGCGCAGGCGTTTGGCGACTGCAACGACAGCAGCTTCGTCGAGCGCCAGCTTAACATTGCCATGAACGTCGAGGCGTTCCGGCACAACGAAGCGCAGGCGGCGCGGAACCAGCGGATGCGGCTTCTCAATGAAAACGTCGTACTGATCGAAGCGGCCTTCGTCGGCGATCTCGATAACGTCGCGGAAGCCTTCGGTGGCAATCAGCGCGGTTTTTGCGCCTTTACGCTCGATAACGGCGTTGGTGGCCAGCGTCGTGCCATGAACGAACAGGCCGATGTCCGCAAAGGTCTTCTTGGCACTGTTGAGAATGTCTGTGGTGCCCTCGACGACAGCGCGCTCCGGCGCGGTCGGTGTGGTGAGGACTTTGCTGGTAAACCGTTCGCGACCGACGTCGAGAACGATGTCTGTGAATGTGCCGCCGATATCAACGGCCAAGCGCACGCTGGCTTTCGATTGCCCCATGATTCCCGTCTGATGTGTTGGAAGCTTCGTCTTGTCAGACTATGCCACCAAACAGGCGCCGGTTTCTATAGGTCTTCTTCAGACTGCGGCGGTCGGCTGCGGGGGAGGGGACGGGCAGGCTCGCATAAATCGGAGAACAGGCCGCAGATTGCAGGCCGCTACTCGAAACGATCAGCGATAATCAGCCACCGAACAGCGGGGCTACGGCCGACATGGCAATCACGGCGACAACAAGCGCCTGACTGCCAAGTACAACGGCGAGAATTTGCATGATAGCTCCAATACGCTGAGCAAATGCAAGAACAACAACGGAACGCGACTAGTGAAGGGGATGGGCATTACGGGTGAAGAAACGACCCATCTTGGCATTCAGCCGCTGTGCGTTTCTGACGTCTTTGGCAATCGAGTCATGGCGAGCCATTATCCGCTCGATCATGGCAGCATCACGAGCATCCAGCCTGCCGGCGACATAGTCGCTGATCAGGTCGGGGGTGATGCGGGACACGTCGGACATTCCATCCTCCAGCTATCGATTTGGCGAGCATGCGCTCGTCCGCTGGAGAGAAAACTCGCAGATCGCGAGTTGGTTCGCTGTTCCGCGTGGAACAGCTCTAAACGGTTAAGTTCTGTGGCTGAAATGCTTGTCCCCCGCGGAGTGTTCGCCGCGAGGGACAGGCTTGTTTACTGGAAATTCTTGCAGTCGCGCATGAAGCGCGACAAATGAGCACTATTCGGGGCAGGGAATGACCTTCTGCTCCTGCTCGCCCAGTCCTTGGATGTGCAACTTCATCACGTCGCCGGTCTTGAGGAACTGCGGCGGCTTCATGCCGAGGCCGACGCCCGGAGGCGTGCCGGTGGTAACGACGTCGCCCGGATCGAGAACCATGAACTGCGAGATGTAGTGCACGAGATGCTGGATCGTGAAGATCATGGTCTTCGTGCTGCCGTTCTGGACGCGCTTGCCGTTCAGGTCGAGCCACATGCTGAGGTTCTGGACGTCGCCGACTTCATCCGGCGTCACCAGCCAGGGGCCGAGGGGACCGGAGGTCTCGAAACACTTGCCCTTCATCCACTGGCCGCCGCGCTCGATCTGGAAGTGGCGCTCGGACACGTCATTGCAGATGGCATAGCCGGCAACGTGCTTCAGGGCGTCCTGTTCGGAGACGTAGCGGGCGCGGGTGCCGATGATGAAAGCGATCTCGACTTCCCAGTCGAGCTTGATGGCGTTGCGCGGCATGATCACGTCGTCGTTCGGACCGACGATGCAGTTCGCAAGCTTGTTGAAGAGGATCGGCTCTTCCGGGATCGGCGAACCGGTTTCAGTGGCGTGATCGACGTAGTTCAGGCCGACGGCGATGAAATTGCCCGGCTTGGCGACCGGCGAACCGAGACGCACGCCAGCGGGCGCTTTCGGCAGCGAGTTGAGGTCCAGTTTACGCAGCTTGTCGAGAGCAGCGGGGCTCAGGTTGGTACCGTCGAAATCGGATACATGGGCCGATACATCGCGAATCGCGCCATCGGCATCGACCAGACCTGGCTTCTCGGCACCGGCCGCGCCAAATCGAACAAGCTTCATGTTGTTACGCTCCTAGATCCTTGGGTGTCATGATAGGCTCTATCGGTAGGCCGAATACATGCAAGCGTAAAGGGGCGCTGGCATGGAACCGGTCGTGCCAGCGAACTGTTACCCCGATCCGACGTCACACCGCGCCAAGATTTTGGGGACATCGCTACGTTTTACGAGCCGGAAATGGGTGAGTCGTGAGAGTATAGATCTCAGCTGCAACTCGATGCGGGAGTTGGCCTGTGAGACTGCCTCTACTTATTCTTATGTCTCTAAGCGCAGGCTCCGGCGCGACCGCTGATCCGGCCGCGGACTGCAACCGGTTCGAAAACCAGACAAAGCAAATTAGAGGATGCACGGAGTACATCCGACGCGGTGGGGGCTTGAGCGAAAATCTCGCGGTCGCCTACACCAATCGCGGAATAGCGTACGCCTCGCGTGGTGACGGCAAGCGCGCGCTGGCCGATTTTGGCGAGGCCATCCATCTCGCTCCGGAAAGCCCGTATCCTTATTACAATCGCGCAAATACCCACTACGACCTAAAGGACTTCAGGCGTGCGCTGAGCGATTACAGCGCCGCCATCGAACGCGCACCCGAGTTGGCGCTTGCCTTTTACAATCGCGGTCTGACCTACGAAAAGCTCGGCGATCGCGCAAAAAGCATCGAGGACTTCCAGCAGGCGCTGTCGCTCGATCCGGGCTCGCACGCCGCCAAGCAGCGGCTGGACAAACTCGGCATCGAGCAGCGCTGAACGCATTATACTTCAGGCCATTGCGGGCTGCAGAGCGCGTCGGCGCACGAGCAGCCACGCGATGATCCCCATATTGAGCACATTCCAGGCGATGCCGTTGATGAACGCCGCATCATAGGATCCCGTGAGGTCGTACAGTACGCCTGAGAGCCATCCGCCGAGCGCCATTCCGAGCATCGTCGCCATGAGAACGATGGAAATACGCGTGCCGGCCTGGTTGGGCGGGAAGTACTCGCGAACGGCGATGGCATAGCTCGGCACGATGCCGCCCTGGAACAGCCCGAACAGAATCGAGATCATGTACAGAGATGGCAGGCTGTCGAAGGGCAGGTAGAGGAAGAGCGCGACAGCCTGCAGGCTTGAACCGAGAAGAACAGTGGGCAATCCGCCAAGTCGATCAGCGATCCAGCCAAAAACCAGCCGGCTGATGACGCCGAAGCCGAGCATCAGCGATAACATCTCGGCGCCGCGCGCTGCGCCATATCCGAGGTCGCCACAGTAGGCGACGATGTGAACTTGCGGCATCGACATCGCGACGCAGCAGGCCACGCCTGCGACGACCAGCAGCCCAAGCAGGACATTTGGTGAGATCCCGAGCCGTGACTGCGATCCGGCCGCGGCGACCGCGGCGGCCGACATGCCATGCTCAGGCGGCCTACGACGGAGGAAAAGCAAGAGCGGGAGCATCGCCACGAGGCAGAATATACCCATTCCGAGGTGCGTTTGCCGCCAGCCCACCGTATCGATGAAATGCTGTACGACGGGCGGCCAGACGGTGCCGGCCATGTAGCTGCCGCAGGCACAGATCGCGACGGCAATGCCGCGCCGGCGATTGAACCAGTGCGAGATATCGGCGATCAGCGGCGCGAACGTAAACGAGCAGCCGAAGAATCCGATGATCAGTCCATGAATGAGGGTGAACTGCCAAAGGCTCTGAGCCTGGCTGGTTGCCATGTATCCGACGCTGATCATGACAGTGCCGAGCAAGGCCGGGTAAATGATGCCGAACCGGTCGGCAAAGCGGCCCATCATGATGCTGCCGATCGCGACAGACATCAGCGTGACGGTATAGGGCAGTGAGGCGTCCGCGCGCGCCACATTGAATTCGGCCTGCACAGCCGGCAGCACCACGACCACGGACCACATGCCCACGGCTCCGATCGTGCCGATCAGAAACGACGCAATGAGGCGCATCCAGGCATAGGGCGATTCCGCCTGGCTCAGCCCGGTATTGGTAGACGTATTGTGGCTGCTCATGACGGCGCCTTCACTCCCTGGGCGTGCACCCCGAACGCCGCGCCGCTCGACTTTGGCGGCCTGTCGCAGTTTCGTGATTGCACAACAACCGGGCACGTCTAGCCCAAACGCCGGGCGGCGGCGAGCCGTTTTGAGGCATGACGAGGAGCTGTCATGCTGGCACGGAATAGCTCCGGCCATTGACTGGCGTGTCAGATGTTGTCGGGAATGGTCGGCCGCACTTCGCCGATGTGTCGCGCGTGTACCGGCGGGACCTTCCGGCGAGCTCCTAAAAGCTCGCCGGAAGTCTTGAGCTGATCAGCTTCGCATGCAGGTGCGCTGAACCGAATGTCTCTGCTAAATCAAGCAGCCTTCTTGCGGTTCGCTTCGAGCCAGCCATTGACCAGCTCGACAGTCCGGTCGAGGGAATCGAGCTGCATGCCCTTCTGAGCCGCGATGGTCTGCACGAGAAGGTCGACGCGCTCGATGTTCTGAGCACCAGCAGCCAATGCTCGGGCCGCAGACGATGGGCTTCCCAGCGACTGGGCGGCGTTCGCGTACTTGTCGAACGGGACCATGTCGCCTTCCGAGGCACCGAGCTGCGTGCACAGCTTGACGACCCAATTGTAAATGGTGCGGCTTTCCTCGAGGTCGGAGTGCACGGCCTCCTTGATCGGCCGCATACCGTCCTTCTGAACGCAGCGATAGTTACCCGCGATCAGCATGGCCCACTTGGCGAGCGGCACGAACACCGAGTCATGCGCTTTGAGCTTCACCGGAAGTTCGATCTTGGTGCCATCGACGTCGAACCGGGCGGCTTCGATGTCCGCTTCGAGCTGACGGAGGATGGCGGTGTCCGCGTCGGACTCGAAACGCGCCGACTTGAAGTTGGTCGGGAGGCGAACCTGCAGCACGTTGACCTTTTCTTCCGGCGGACGGAAGGCCTGCGGATCAGGGCTGCACAGGGTCAGCGTCTTGGGATCGAAGCTGTCCCACACCGTCGGATCGGTGTAGCAGCCGCGGCAGGCCTCGGCGTCGACACCCGGGATGCGCTTCACATAGGGCAGCGGCGGCATGTTCATGATCGACATGCAGGGGACGCGCGACTTGGCGACCGCATCGAGCAACTCGCGTGCGCCCGGCGTACGGTACTGCGGCTCCTGCATCGCCAAGGCGACCAGGTCGTAGTCGCTCGGATTGACGCCAGCCGGCCCACCAGCGGTCAGTTTTCCCGGAAGCTTCCGCGAATTGATCTCGACCAGGCCCTCGCGGCCCTTGACCGGCATGCGCACGATGGCGCCTTCCGCATTGATCAGCTCGGCTTCGGCCGGCAGGCAGATAAGGTGAACGGAATGACCCGCCAGGGCCAGTTTGGTGCCAAGCAGCGAGCCGTAAGACGCGCCCAGGATCAATACGTTATAAGTTCTGCCCATCAGGGGCGCCTCCGCTTCTTCCCAAGTCAGTACGTTGAAGGCCGCACGGCTTTTTGGTGCGGCCATTTAGAATGATGCTATTCAGTAAGCAGGCTGCTGGCAATCACAGGAAACGAGCAGCAGCAGCTAGGCCGCGACGTGGCTTCGCCACGTATCAACGGCGCGGCCGATCCGCCCCAATCGCGTTAAGTCCGCCGTATCGCGAACGGGACCATCGAGGCCGGAAAGCGATATTTCTATATCCGACCAGTCCTTCTCGCCGAGGCTAAGCTCAGCCAGGCTAAAAAGTCGATCATCCTCCCATGCGACAAGCTGGCTTTCGCTTTCCACGAATGCGAGAGCGGCGCTGAGGAAACGATCCTGCGCCGCAGCCGGCTCGATCAGCAGGCGCACCACGGCACGCGAAAACCGTCCGAACTCGCGATTGGCGCGCTCTTGAAAGGCCTCGAGTTGTGAGGGTAGATCAGCCGCCGCTGGATTGCGGGCAATGACGTAACGAAGAACCAATTCTTCCTTGGGATTGTGGAACAGCTCGGGATAGCAGCGAAAATACTCTGTAATTTCGAGAAGCAGTTCGCCGTTGGGTTGGCGGTCATCGGCGACGAGTTCGATTTGACGCTTCAGCATTTCGAGAAGTTTGCGCATCGTGCGGTGTTCCGAGCGCAGGCCCTCCAAGACACGCGGTACCATGGGCAACCTCCATGCGAGACGTATACACCTGCTCGCTTCGTAGCAACTCTGAATATTTAAACCTTTGCGCGAAGTCTCAGTAGGAGGAGAATAAGAAAAAATTCCCCTTTTTCCCCAGAATGATCTGCTGCACTGCAAGCAAAGTGCTGCACCGCAAATTTGCATTGCTGCTGCGCAAATACATCGAGAGCGACGAAAAACGCGCATTTAAGCCGTTGCTATCTGACGTGCATTGCACCATTGCTCGCTATAGCTGCTGACTTTCGCTCGTCCTCCCAATCGACAGGTGTCGTCTCACCGGTATGCCGCTTCTCTTCGTCCTCGCGCTTGGCTGCTTTGCAGGTGCGCTCTCGCTCCGGATCGTGGATCCTATCGTTCCCGAGATTGCGCGCGATTATCAGGCCCTGGCTGCGACGGTGGCGTTTCTCGCCTCGGCATTCGCCTTTCCCTACGCGTTCAGCCAACCGATTCTCGGTCCGCTATCGGATGCTGTCGGCAAGGCACGGGTCATCAAGGTCTGCCTGTTGATCTTGACCGTCGCGATGTTCATGTCGGCGGTCGCGCCAACGCTCGAAATCCTATTCGTGACGCGCGTCATCGGCGGGGTGGCGGCCGGCGGCATTATTCCCGTGTCTCTGGCTATGGTCGGCGATCGCTTTCCGCTCGCCGAACGGCAAGTGGCGCTGAGCCGGGTCATTCTCGCTGCCATGCTGGGTCAGCTCATCGGCTCTGTGTTCACGGGTCTGATTTCCGCGTATTTCGGATGGCGTTACGCGATGGCGGCGGTGGGTGTCGCCGCGCTGGGTGCGTTCATCACGACGATCTTCGCGCTGAAGCCGCGCCAGAATGCCGAGCGCCGACGGCTCACGGTCGCCGGGTTCAAGTCCGGCTATGCCGATGTGTTCGCAAACCCGCGTGCGAAGTTCTGCTACGGCGCCGTTTTCGTTGAAGGCGTGTGCATCATGGGCATCCTGCCTTACGTCGCGACGCTGATGGAGGCGCGTGGCGCAGGTGGCATCAAGGAGGCCGGCTTCGTGGTCGCCGGGATTGGTGTCGGCGGCGTGATCTACAGCGCCCTCATACGGGTGCTGATGAAGCGCATGGGCAATATGTTCAACCTCATGCGCGCTGGCGGGTTCGTTGCTGCGTTGGGCTACGGCATCTTCGCCTTGCAGGGATCGTGGCCGCTGCAGCTCGTTGCATTTACGGTCATAGGGATTGGATTTTTCATGATCCACAATCCCTTGCAGACGCAGGCCACCGAACTCGCGCCGAAGGCGCGTGGCTCGGCCGTCGCGTTGCACGCGTTCTTCTTTTTCCTCGGGCATGCCGCAGGCCCCGCGTTCTACGCGATCACACTGGGGACGCTCGGCGTCGCCCCGGCGGTGGCCTTAAGCGCCGTCATGATGGCTGCGCTCGGCCTGTTCACGGCGTTTAACCTGCAGAAATTGGCTGCTGCCCCCGCCAAGACGTGAGGGCAGCCAGCCTACGATCTTCGTGATCCGGCAAACTCAGATGCTATGCGGTGTCGGCGCGACGTCGAGCGTGTCGGATATGGCAATGGCGCTCATGTTGAGCAGGCCACGCACGGTGATCGACGGGGTCACGATATGCACCGGCTTGTCCGCACCGAGCAGCATGGGACCCAACACCACGGCGCCGGACACGACCTTCAAAAGGTTGAAGGCGATGTTGGCAGCATCCAGCGTCGGCATGATCAGCAGGTTCGCGGCGCCTTTCAGCTTCGAGTTCGGAAAGATCTCGTCGCGGATATAAGATGACAGCGCAGCATCGGCGTGCATCTCGCCCTCGACCTCGATGCCGGGCGCCCAATCGGCCAGCGTGCCGAGCACGTCCCGCATCTTGATCGCAGACTTGGTGTCCTCCGAACCGAAATTCGAATGAGACAGCAGGGCGATTTTCGGCTCGATGCCGAACCGCCGGACTTCCTCCACCGCAAGCAGCGTGATCTCGGCCAAGTGCTCTGCATTCGGATTGTTGTTGACGTAGGTGTCGGCGATGAACAGCGGTCCTGTCGGCAGGATAAGACCGGACAGAGCGGCAAGTCCGCGCACGCCGCCGCGACGGCCGATCACCTGCGAGACGTGACGTAGCTGGGTCTGGTAGCGGCCGACCGCGCCGCAGATCATGGCGTCGGCGTCGCCGCGCTTGAGCAGCAGACCGGCGATGACGGTTGAGCCCGCCCGCACAATGCGATGCGCATGGCTCGGAGAGATGCCGCGCCGTTCGACCAGCCGGCAGTATTCCTCCGTCATGATGGGAATGCGCGGGTCGCTCTCCTGGTCGAAGATGTCGAAGTCCTTGTCGACCTGCATCCTCAGCCCAAGATGCGGTAGCATGCGCATGATGTTGCGGCGCCGGCCGACCAGGACCGGACGTGCGATGCCTTCCGCGATAACCTGCTGCGCCGTCTGCAGCACGAAGGGATGCTCGCCCTCGGCGTAAACGAGACGCTTGGCGGCGCGGCGATGTTCGGCCTTCGCGGATTCAAAAATCGGCCGCATGAGGAAGCCGGAGCGATAGATGAAGCTCGACAGCTTTTCCCGATAGGCATCGAAGTCCGTGATCGGACGTGTCGCAACGCCGCTGTCGATCGCCGCCTTGGCAACGGCGGGCGCGATCTCGGTGATCAGGCGCGGATCGAAGGGCTTCGGAATGATGTACTCCGGCCCGAACACGAAGCTCTCGGCGCGATAGGCCGACAGCACGATGTCGGACGCTTCGCTTTCCGCGATGCCGGCCAGCGCAATGACCGCCGCCTTCTTCATCTCCTCGTTGATGGTCGTGGCGCCGACGTCGAGCGCGCCGCGGAAGATGAATGGGAAGCAAAGAACGTTGTTGATTTGATTGGGATAGTCTGTCCGGCCCGAGGCAATGATGGCATCGGGACGGACTTCCTTGACGTCCTCCGGCATGATCTCCGGCGTTGGGTTGGCCAGGGCAAACACCAGCGGCTTGTCGGCCATGACCGAGATCATCTCTTTGCTGACGATGCGGGCAGCAGACAGCCCGAGAAAGACGTCAGCGCCGGGCATCAGATCGGCCAGCGTGCGTGCCGAGGTGTCCCGCGCGAAGGGCGCCTTGTAATCGTCCATCAGTTCGGTGCGTCCGGCGTAGACGCAACCTTTGATGTCCGAAATGAAGATGTTCTCGCGCTTCATGCCCAGCGAGACCAGCAGGTTGAGGCAGGCAAGAGCGGCAGCCCCCGCGCCCGAGCAGACCAGCTTCACATCGCCGATCGCCTTGCCGACAAGCTTCAGCCCATTGAGGATGCCCGCCGCGACGACGATGGCCGTGCCGTGCTGATCGTCGTGGAACACGGGAATGCGCATCCGCTCCTTGAGGCGGCGTTCGATCTCGAAGCACTCGGGAGACTTGATGTCCTCAAGGTTGATGCCGCCGAAGGTCGGCTCCAGCCGGGCAACGGCCTCGACGAAGGCATCGACCTCACGCTCGTCGACCTCAATATCGTAGACGTCGATGCCCGCGAACTTCTTGAACAGGACGGCCTTGCCCTCCATGACGGGCTTCGAGGCCAGAGGGCCGATGTCGCCAAGCCCGAGCACGGCAGTGCCGTTCGTAATGACGCCGACCAGATTTCCGCGCGCCGTCAGTCGCGACACCGCGGCAGGGTCTTCTGCAATCGCCATGCACGCGATCGCGACGCCGGGAGAGTACGCGAGCGCAAGATCGCGCTGGTTGGCCACAGGCTTCGTTGCCTGAATGGCAATTTTACCGGGCGGATCGGACTCATGATAGTCGAGGGCGCTCTTTTTGAAGGCGGACTCGTGGCTCGATTCGGGCATCTAGGACGTCTTCCCCCAGGCTGCAGGATATCCACGGGCTCGGTCGTCGGACCAATGTCCCGGGTGCGTATGGCGAGCCCTTACGTTGCACGGCCTGCAACACATTGCAAAGGTGCGACGCGATGGTGCGGCATCGATGGCCGTACGCGACATCAAACTACAGGCAACATCGGCTCTTTCGGCTCGAAATCGGTGAAGCACTTGCTATAAGGCAAGGATGACCGTGACCCTCCTCGTTCTATCCATTGCCGTCCTCTTCGTTGCTATCCCCCTTGTTGTTTTGTCCAGCCGAAACAGCAGGGGGGCAGCGGCGTGGTGGAGCGCTGGCGCGATGTTCGCCAGCCTTGCCCTTCTGGTACCTCTGGTGCCGGGTGTTCTGGCTGGCACGCCCGTCGTGGCGAGATGGTCATGGCTACCCGCCTGGGGCGTGGACCTGGCGGTGCGGCTCGATGGACTTGGCCTGCTGTTCGCGATCCTGATCCTCGGGATCGGCATGCTGATCGTTCTGTATGCCGCGTACTATCTTCCTCTGACGGATAGACTCGGTCGCTTTTTCGGCCTCCTCCTGGCCTTCGCCGGCGGCATGCTTGGCATGGTGCTGTCCGAGAACATGATCCAGCTCGTGCTGTTCTGGGAAGTCACGAGCATCACGTCGTTCCTGCTGATCTCCTACAAGCATGAGGCACATGATGCGCGCATCGCCGCGCGCATGGCGCTGGCAGTGACAGGCGGTGGTGGTCTTGCGCTGTTGGCCGGTGTGCTGGTGCTGGGCAGCATCGCGGGCAGCTTCAACCTCTCGCGCATTCTGGATAACGGCGATCTGATCCGCAGCGACCCACTGTATCCCCTGGCGCTTGTGTTGATCCTCGTCGGCGTTTTCACCAAGTCGGCGCAGTTCCCGTTCCATTTCTGGCTGCCGAACGCCATGGCCGCGCCGACCCCCGTCAGCGCCTACCTGCACTCCGCGACAATGGTGAAGGCGGGCGTGTTTCTGCTGGCGCGGATCTACCCGGCGATGTCGGGGTCTGATCTGTGGCTGATGCTGGTGTTTCCAGTCGGCGCCATCACACTGGTCTATGGCGCTTACCACGCCATGCTGCAGCACGATTTCAAGGGTCTGCTGGCCTACTCGACGATCAGCCACCTGGGATTGATCACGCTGCTGTTCGGCTTGAATACGCCGATGAGTGCTGTGGCGGCGGTGTTCCACATCATCAACCATGCCATTTTCAAGGCGTCGTTGTTCATGTCGGCCGGCATCATTGACCACGAATGCGGTACCCGGGATATGCGGCGTATCAACGGTCTGTTCGTCTACATGCCTTACACCGCCCTGCTGGGTATCGTTGCGGCCGGATCAATGGCGGGCGTCCCGCTCGTCAATGGCTTCCTCAGCAAGGAGATGTTCTTCACCGAAGCTGTCGATACGGCAGGCGCCGGCTTCTTTTCAGCCTGGGGTCTGCCGATATTCGCCACCGTCGCAGGCATTCTGAGCGTCGCTTACTCGACGCGTTTCATCCATGACGTGTTTTTCGGCGGCGAACCGGTGGATCTGCCACGGCAGCCTCATGAGCCGGCTCTTTGGATGCGGTTACCGGTCGATATTCTCGTATTGTTGTGCTTGGCGGTGGGCTTGGCGCCGCAATTCATCATCGGCGATATTCTTGCCGCTGCCGCTGCCGCGGTTCTGCCTGGACCGGTGCCGCATTACGAACTGGCGATCTGGCATGGATTTAACCTGCCGCTGATCATGAGCTTCGTGGCGATCGCGGGCGGCATTCTCTATTACGTCAATTCGCCGAAAGTGTTCGAGCTGCACGAGCGCTACTTTCCGAAGCTGCATAGCCGCGTGGCGTTTGAACGATTGTATAAGTGGCTGGCCCAGGTCGCGCAGGTCCTGGTCGAGGCCATCGATAACCTCTCGCTGCGGCGCTACATAACCGTCTTAGTCGCGTGGACTCTGGTGATCGCCTTCTGGGCCTACCTGACAGGGTTCGCCGCCCCGCTGCGTGGATCGCTGGAGCGCACACCGCCGGATCTGGTGACATTCGGCGGTTTCGTCGTGCTCGTCATCGCAAGCCTCGGCGTCGTCATCAATCACCGGCAACGCATGATGGCGGTGATTTTTCTCAGCACCGCCGGCGTGATCATATCGCTCGCGTTCATTCGTTTCTCGGGGCCTGATTTGGCGCTCACCCAGCTTGCGGTCGAGGTTGTGACGATCGCCCTGCTGGTGCTCGCCCTGCGCTATATTCCGGCCGAAGCGCCAGAGGAGACGAGCCGCGTCCGGCTTTGGGGCAACATCGGCCTCGCGGTCGCTGGCGGCGCGGGCATGACGGCCCTGACCTATGCGTTGCTGACGCGGCCATTCTCGACCATGTCGGATTTCTACGCCGAGAACGCTATCTCCGGCGGCGGCGGCAGCAATATCGTCAACGTCATCCTGGTCGATTTTCGTGGGTTCGACACGTTTGGCGAAATCACGGTGCTGACGATGGCAGCGATCGGTACGATCGTCTTGCTGGATGGATTGCGATTGAGAGCTTTCCCATCGCCCGCTGCCAATGAAGCGGACCGTCATCCGATCATGCTGGCCATGCTGATGCGGCCACTTCTGCCGCTAACCCTGGTCGTGTCGTTCTACATTCTTCTGCGCGGGCACAACTTGCCGGGAGGCGGGTTCGTTGCCGGCCTTATCACGGCAATCGCGCTGATCCTGCAGTTTGTTGCCAGTGGCATCGACTTCCCGCCGGTGCGGTTCCGCATCAACTATCTTCGCGTCATGGCGTTGGGGCTGTTGCTGGCCGCCGGGACGGGTTTGGGAAGCCTCCTTTTCGGCGCGACGTACCTGACGAGCGCGCATGGACACTTTCATATTCCCCTGATTGGCGACGTCGAGCTGGCATCGGCCATGGTGTTCGATGTCGGCGTTTATCTCGTTGTTGTGGGTTGTGTGCTGACGATCCTGTCGGAAATCGGGAAGCTGAACGACAGGGAAATCGAGTTGCCCGACCGGGTTGAGGGGGGCTAGTCGGTGGAACTCATCATATCGTTTGGCATTGGCGTTCTGACCGCGACGGGGATTTACCTGATCCTTCGCGAACGGACGTTCTCGCTCATTCTCGGCCTGACGCTCATTTCCTACGCGGTGAACCTGCTCATCTTCGTGTCTGGGCGGGTGCTTGTTGGCGCTCCGCCTCTGATCGTGGAAGGCCAAACGCGCTTCGCCGATGCGTTGCCTCAGGCCCTCGTGCTGACCGCGATCGTGATCAGTTTCGGCATGACCGCCTACCTGGTCGCATTGGCGCTGCGCGCAAAAGGTGAATCTGGGAACGATCGCGTCGACGTCGAGGAGACGCCGCGGTGAATCACCTTCTCATCGCGCCTATTGTGGTGCCAATGTTGGCCGCCGTGATGTGCATGGCATCTCAGGCCGCCAGTGTTCAGTTTCAGCGCTCCATCGCTCTGGGGGCTGTGATCATCCAGGTGGCGGTCGCCGGGCTCCTGCTGGTCTCGGCGAGCAATGAAATCTCGGTCTACGCGATCGGCAGTTGGCGGGCGCCGTTCGGCATCGTGATGGTGCTCGACAGGCTCTCAGCGATCATGCTGATGCTGACGGCAATGCTGGCTCTTCCGGTGCTGCTTTATGCGGTGTCCGGCATGGATCAGAAAGGCCGCCTTTTCCATCCGCTGTTTCAATTGCAGCTTGCCGGTATCAACGGTGCATTTCTGACTGGCGACCTTTTCAATCTGTTCGTCTTCTTCGAGATGCTGCTGCTGGCCTCGTACGGCCTGCTGGCTCAAGGCGGTGGCCTGCTGCGCGCGCGGGCCGGCATGATCTATGTGGTCCTGAACGTCATCGGTTCGTCCCTGTTCCTGATCGCGCTTGCGCTCATCTACGGCACGATTGGCACGCTCAATATGGCGGATATCGCGTTCGTGCTGCCATCCATTCCGCAGGCGGATGAGGCGATCGTCCGATCGGCGATGGCGCTGTTGATCGTGGTCTTCGCGCTGAAGTCGGCGCTCATTCCGCTGGCGTTCTGGCTGCCTCATACCTACGGCAACGCCATTGCGCCGGTTGCCGCGCTTTTCGCGATCCTGACGAAAGTCGGCATTTATGCGCTATTGCGCACGACGTCGCTCATTTTCACCAGTGCGTCGTTCATGGCCGACATTCTTCAGCCATGGCTCGTGCCGGTGGCGGTTCTGACGATTGCGATGGGAACGATTGGAGCGCTGGCGTCTCAGCGGCTCGCGGTGGTCGCAGCTTATCTCGTGATGGTATCGACGGGCACGTTGCTTGCCGTGATCGGGCTGCCCAGCGTCGCTGGCAATTCGGCCGCGATTTACTACATGATTCACTCGACCCTGGTCACTGCCGGCTTGTTTCTGCTCGCCGATGCTATCGGCCGACAGCGCGGCGAACACGGCGATTGTCTCGAGCGCGGTCCGCGAATGCGCGATATGCGTGCATTCGGTGCGGCGTTTTTAATCCTGGCGGTCGGCGTAAGCGGCATGCCGCCCTTGTCGGGATTCTTCGGCAAGCTCATGATGATGCAAGCGGTACAGCCGACTGAATGGAACGTCGCGATCTGGATCGCCGTATTGGTGTCGAGCCTCGTTGTCGGTCTGCTCCTTGGACGGGCGGCCAGCGTTATTTTCTGGGAGCCGAAACCAGATGAGCAGCAACCGGTTTTGCCACCACCCAATCCATGGCGGAGAACGGCGCTGGCGATGATCGTGGCCGCGAGCCCGGGTCTGACGGTGGTATCCGCGCCTGTCTCGCAATACGCGCAGGCCGCAGCGGATCAACTCGTGGTGCGCCAAGCCTACATTGATGCCGTTTTGGGCGTGGAACCTGAAATCGGGAGGGAGCGTAAGCCACGATGATACGCCGCCTTGTGCCCCATCTCGGTATGAGCGTCACGATCGTGACGCTGTGGATGCTGCTCGCTCCAACATTGAGCGCTGGCAATTTCCTTCTCGCCGCCATGATCGGGATCGGTCTGCCGCTGGTGCTGGTGCGCTTCTGGCCTGATCGCCGGCCGATCCTGAAGCCGCTGACGGCTATGCGGCTCTTCATCGTGTTTCTGTTTGATATGGTCATGGCCAATTGGGTCGTGGCGCGGCAGGTTCTTGGGCCTACGGACAGGTTGCAGTCCAGTTTCGTCGAGCTGCCGCTCGATCAGGAGGACGTCTTTGTGGCAGCGCTGTTAGGCAGCATTCTCGCGCTGACGCCAGGAACCGTATCGGTTGATGTCGACCGTGAGCGTTGGACGCTGCTGATTCACGCGCTGCACGTCGATGACGAGGAAGCACTGATCGCCAGCATCAAGTCGCGCTATGAGAGGCCATTGAAGGAGATCTTCGGATGCTGAGCTTCGCGATATCCGCAGCCATCGGAATGGTCTGTCTGGCAATGGCGCTGAATGTGTATCGGCTCGTGCGCGGGCCTCAATCCGTTGATCGCATCCTCGCGCTCGATACGCTGTCGATCAACACGATCGCGCTGGTGATGCTGTTCGGATTGAAACTTGGCACAGCCATCTTTTTCGATGCGGCGTTGCTCGTGGCGATGATGGGCTTTGTGGGTACAGCGGTGCTGTGCAAGTTCATTCTCAGCGGCAACATTTTCGAATAGGCGGGATCAGTGCTGGTTGAACTCATTGCGTCGGCGCTTATCGTCCTGGGAGGCTTATTTACCCTCCTCGGCTCGATCGGACTTGCGCGTTTGCCGGATTTCTTTTCCCGCCTGCATGGCCCGGTGAAAGCAACGACATTGGGCGTCGGATCAATCGTGGTCGCATCGGTGGTCATCATCAGTACCGCTGACGCAGGAATCGCCGCGCGCGAACTGGCGATCGTCATGTTCCTGTTCATCACTGCGCCGGTCAGCGCGCATTTGCTGGCCAAGGCAGCCTTGCGTGAACGCCAGCGCGCCAAGGAAGCCGCAGAGCGCGAGGCCGCGGCCAACGAAGACGCCGCGACGTCCTGACGGCGGCGTCTCGCTCAGCGATTTATCAAACGAT
Organism: Pseudomonadota bacterium; assembly: GCA_023426855.1. Classification (GTDB taxonomy): domain Bacteria; phylum Pseudomonadota; class Alphaproteobacteria; order Rhizobiales; family Hyphomicrobiaceae; genus ZC4RG25. Next base: position 22,114 of record JAEZBU010000376.1, read on the forward strand.
CTTTTCGGCTCGGAGGGCGGCGATGTCGTCGTCCGACAGGCCGAGCACGCCCTTCAGCACGGCGTCAGTATCCTCACCGAGCAGCGGCGGCGCCTTCGCGGCCGTGGTGTCGTGCGAGGCCATGCGCACAGGGTTGGCGACGACGGCCAGCGGACCGGCCCGCTCATGCTGCAAAACGCGACGCATGCCGCGCGCCTGTACCTGCGGATCCTCGAACACCTGATCGATCGTATTGATTGGCCCGCACGGCACGGCGCGCGCTTCCAGCAGCGAAATCCATTCCGCCGTGGTTTTGCGCGAGATGGCCTCGACGATCTGCGGGATCAGCGTTTCGCGATTGATGATGCGTGCCGCATTGGTGCGATAGCGCTCGTCCGTCGCCAGTCCTTCGAGACCCGCGACAGCGCAGAAGCGCTGGAATTGACCGTCGTTGCCGATGGCCAGGATGATATGGCCGTCACTGGTGCGGAAGGCCTGGTACGGCACAACGGTCGGATGCGCATTGCCCATGCGCTGCGGCACGGTTCCAGCGACGAGATAGGTCGAAGCCTGATTGACCAGCATCGAGACCGTGCTGTCGAGCAGGGCGACGTCGATGTGTTCGCCTTCGCCAGTACGCTCGCGCTTGACGAGCGCAGTCAGGATGGCGGCAAGCGCGTTCATGCCCGAGATCTGATCGGAAATCGCGACGCCGACCTTCACCGGGCCGCCGCCCGGCACGCCATCGGGCTCACCCGTGACGCTCATCAGGCCGCCCATGCCCTGGACCAGGAAGTCGTAACCCGCGCGCGGCGCGTACGGTCCCGTTTGTCCGAAGCCGGTGATCGAGCAATAAACCAGCTTAGGATTCACTGCCTTCAGCGAGGCGTAATCGAGGCCATACTTGGCGAGGCCGCCGACCTTGAAATTCTCGATCAGCACATCCGACTGGCTGGCAATGCTGCGGATCAGCGCCTGGCCCTTGGGATGCGCAATATCGACCGTGACCGACTTCTTGCCGCGATTGGCACAGACGAAATAGGCCGACAAGCCCGGGTCTTCCGGGCTCGGCTCGCGGGCAAAGGGCGGGCCCCAGCCGCGCGTGTCGTCGCCTTCACCGGGCCGCTCGATCTTGATGACATCGGCCCCCATGTCCGCCAGATACTGGGCAGCCCAGGGCCCGGCGAGAACGCGCGACAGGTCGAGGACGCGGATGTGAGACAACGGTGCAGACATAGGGCATTTCCCTCATTGAACTTTGTGCGCTAACGGTTAGCACGAAAGATAGCAACAGTGTCCTTCGGAGCGTTGCGCTCCCAGCAATGAAGCCATCGAAGATGAATGAGCACTTGCGGCGTGACGTGATCTCCGACGACTTTCCCGGAGTGGGTGATCC
>JAEZBU010000421.1 GCA_023426855.1 Pseudomonadota bacterium
GCCATATTCTGGGGTAAACTGCGTCACCTGATTTGCCGCAACTGCTCAGCCAGGGCCTGATCGCCATGACCTCTCACCTGGCCTCGACCGACGAGGTCTTCAATCAGTCGCCGCCGTTCGCCGGGCACAACCTTTTTGCAAGCGATGCCGCGCTGGAAGAAGCCGTGCGCCGCGAAGGCGCTACGGCAGCCACTGCGGATCTCAAGCAGCTCGGTGCCGACTGCGGCAGCGCGGAAGCCTTCGAGCTGGGCCGGATGGCCAACGACAATCCGCCTCGCCTGATGACGCATGACGCCAAGGGCCGCCGCCGCGACTTCGTGGAGTTTCATCCCGCCTACCACGCGTTGATGACGCGCAGCATGGCGGCCGGTCTGCATTGCGGATCGTGGGAGCACGCAAATCCGGCTACAGCCGCCGCCAACGTCGCCCGCGCCGGTGCGCTGTACATGACGGCGCAGATGGAAGCCGGCCACTGCTGTCCCATGACGATGACCAACGCGGCAGTGCCGACGCTGCGCCTTCAGCCGGAAATCGCCAACACCTGGATCCCGCGCATCCTGCCGCGCAACTATGACGAACGCTTTCTGCCCACGGACCAGAAGCGTTCCGTCACGATCGGCATGGGCATGACCGAAAAGCAAGGCGGCACCGATGTCCGCGCCAACACCACGCGCGCTGTACCAACCGACAAAGGCGGCCCTGGCGGCGAATACCTGTTGACTGGCCACAAGTGGTTCTTCTCCGCGCCGATGTGCGATGCGTTTCTCGTGCTCGCGCAGGCACCGGGCGGACTGTCGTGCTTTCTGGTTCCGCGTCATCTGCCCGACGGCACCGTCAACGGGCTGCGCTTGCAGCGCCTCAAGGACAAGCTTGGCAATCGCTCGAATGCCTCGGCGGAGGTCGAGTTCGTCGATGCGCATGGTTGGCTGATCGGCGAGGAAGGCCGCGGCGTCGCATCCATCATCGAGATGGTGACGTACACGCGGCTGGATTGCGCGGTGTCGTCGGCCGGGCTGATGCGTCTGTCGGTGGCAACCGCTCTGCACCACGCACGCCACCGCATGGTGTTCGGCCGCACGCTGGTTGCCCAGCCTATGATGGCGCAGGTGCTGGCCGACCTCGTCCTCGATGTCGAAGCTGCGACCGCACTCGTATTCCGTCTTGCCCGCAGTTTCGACTGCGCGGAAGCCGAAGGCGCTGCCGCCTGGCGCCGCCTGATGACGCCGGTGACGAAATACTGGGTTTGCAAGATCGCGCCGGGTCTGGTTGCGGAAACTATGGAATGCCTCGGCGGCAACGGCTATGTCGAGGAAAACGGCATTGCCCGCATTTATCGCGAGGTGCCGGTCAACAGCATCTGGGAAGGTTCCGGCAACGTCATGGCGCTGGACATCCTGCGCATCCTGCAGCGCGAGCCGGACGTATTCGACATCGTGCGCGATGAGCTGGCGCAGGCCACTGCCGGTGACGCGCAGTTGACGGCGGCGATGGAACGTTTCGGTACCATCCTGGAAGAACCGCGGCTGCTCGACATGCGTGGCCGCGATCTGCTGGAAGGCTTGGCGCAGATCGCAGCCGGCGCAATTCTACGCGCGCACGCGCCTGCGCCGATTGCCGATGCGTTCATTGCGACGCGGCTCGCCGGGCATCGCCGGCAAACTTACGGGCAGGGTTTGGAGCGTGCGGATACCGGCGCAATTCTGGCCCGCACGCTGCCGTGAGCCATCATCGCCGATCAGGCGACGGCGACAAGTTCAACAGACCTTCATCACCATCGCGCCGGCCTTATCGCGCAGTTCGGCAGGCGAGACCGAGAACACGCTTTCCGGCGTCCCGGCCGCAGCCCACACGATCTCGTAGGCCAGCAAATCGTGATCGAGGTACGTCGTGATCGGCGTCGTGTGGCCAACCGGCGGAATGCCGCCGATCGCGTAGCCAGTGATATCGCGCACATACTGCGCGTCGGGACGTACCAGCGCCTCCCCGAGCACCTCGGCCACCGCTTTCTCGTTGACGCGATTGCTGCCTGACACCAGCAGCAGATACGGCCGGCCGCTGTCCTTGCCGCGAAACACCAGCGACTTCACGATCTGTCCGACGGAGCACCCACACGCCGCCGCCGCTTCTTCGGCAGTCCGCGTCGACTGATCCATGCTGCGCACTTGAACATTGAGCCCCAGTGCATGGGCTGCTGTTTCGACCCGCTGTGCCGCCGGCTTCAGCGGATTACTATTCTCAGTCACTCAGATCCCCCAGGATTAAACTCCGGTTTTTCCATTTTGCGCCGTGCCATCAGCTTCGACAGGAAGGCCAGCGACGTCGTCTCGGAAACAAGCCCTTCGCCCTCGAACATTTGATCGAGATCGTCAATGGCGTAATGGCGGAAATAGGGCTCATGGAAACGCACCGGGAAAGATTCCAGCAAGCCATCCCAGCCAGGTTTGTCGCCCATCTGCAGGCTGTCGATAAAGACAAGCAATCCGCCCGGCTTGAGAACACGCGCAATCTCGGCCGTCACGCGCCGTCGGACCTCCGGCGGCAGTTCATGGAACAGATAGATGCAGCTCACGATATCCTGACTACCATCGGGCAACGGGATGGCTTCCGCATTGCCCGTAATCAATTCGGCCGGACGCAGATCACGCATGTGGCGGGCTGCTTCATCGAGATACGGCCGCGATAGATCGATACCAGTCAATTTCAACGCCGGAAATGCCAACCTGACCTGGCGCAGGAAACGTCCCGTTCCGCAGGCCAGATCGAGCATGCGAAGCTGCCGCTGATCGCGTCCTTTGAGAAACTCGGCAATTGGTGCCAGTCCAGTCCGGCGCATGGCGGCGGCGCTGCCATAGAACAACGTCTCCACTTGCACGTCGTAGAGCTTGGCGGAGTCGTCGCTGAGATAGCCGCCGGTCTGAAAGTGGAAATCCTGGGTGAAATAGTCGGGCAGACCTTCGGCGTCCGGCTGATCCTTGGCGCTTCCCGCCTCACCACTGACGCGCCGTTCGAGCGCCGACGGCAGATCGGCCAGCATCAACCGCATGCGCGCAACATAATCGGCCAATCCCCCCGGCACGTCGTCGGGCGGATAGATGCCATCGCGCACGCGCGCCGCGTCCTCTACGAACAGCTTGCCGAGATCACTCAGCAATTCCTGCCGGCTC
>JAEZBU010000053.1 GCA_023426855.1 Pseudomonadota bacterium
CACGGTTCTCATGACCTTCCGTCTCCCAAACGTTCCCCTGACCACCTAACAACGCTATTAATCAGCATAGCTAGTCGTCAGCGCGGGCGAATTGATAGCAGAATCGGGACGAGATTAAGAATGGTTCTCCCACCGCATATGCCCTGCTTGTCCACGGAAGAAGTGAACGCATTGATCGATCAGCACTTCCCGCAAGTGCATGAGGGAAACGGTCGCGTCACCCTGGAAACGCTGGCGCCGCGCATGGCGCATGTTCGGATGGCCGACGATTCGCGATCGATTCGTCCGGGCGGCACGGTGTCCGGTCCGACCATGTTCAAACTGGCCGACTTCTCCGTCTACGCGCTGCTGCTGGCAGAACTCGGCCCAGCGGCTCTGCCGGCGGTGACCACCAGCATGACCATCAACTTCCTGACTCGCCCAGCGCCCGGCGATCTTGTGGCTCGAACACGGCTGATCAAGCTCGGGCGGCGGCTGGCAGTGGCGGAAATCGAGATCTATTCCAACGGCAATCCTCACATGGTTGCCCATGCGACAGGGACCTATGCGGTGCCTGCGCGAGCCGTCGCGCCATAAGATCATGCTTTAATGCATGATAGGACCACGCAAGTGCATGCGGTATTATTTTACCTTCCAATCTAATGCATTGATATAATTGATTTATTTATTTGCCTTGAATTTTTCCCATTGACGCCTGCCGCGCCGTCCCATATGCAAACGCGCATTGCGAGATGTGTTTTCGCACTATTCGTTGCGAAACCGCGTTTTGCCTCACGGAATTCCTGGAGCCTAACGACATGAAGACCTACGTCGCTAAGCCCGGCGAGGTGGATAAGAAGTGGATCGTGATTGACGCGAAGGGCCTGGTCGTAGGCCGGCTCGCTGCTCTCATCGCCACTCGCCTCAAAGGCAAGCACAAACCGACCTACACGCCGCACGTCGACATGGGCGACAACATCATTGTCGTCAACGCCGACAAGGTCGTCTTCACCGGCAACAAGTATGAAGACAAGGTCTACTACCGCCACACCGGCCATCCGGGCGGGATCAAGGCGCGCACGCCGCGCATGATCATGGAACGCAAGTTCCCCGAGCGCATCATCGAGCTCGCAGTCGGACGCATGCTGCGTCGCGGCCCGCAGCAGCGCCAGCTCATGCGCAACCTCAAGGTCTATACCGGCCCTGAGCATCCGCACATGGCTCAGAATCCTGAGGCGCTCGACGTGTCTAAGCTCAACTCCAAGAATGTGAGGGCCTGATCATCATGGCCATTGAGACCCCACGCTCCCTGGAAGATCTCGGCACCATCGCGAGCGCCACGGACGACGCTCCGGTGCACGTCCAGAAGCTCGACAAGTACGGCCGCGCCTATGCCACCGGCAAGCGTAAGGACGCCGTCGCGCGCGTCTGGATCAAGCCGGGTCACGGCAAGATCACCATCAACGACAAGGACTACTCGGCGTATTTCGCGCGCCCCGTCCTGCAGATGCTGCTGCAGCAGCCGCTGAACGCTGCCAAGCGCAATGACCAGTACGACATCGTCGCCACCGTCGCCGGTGGCGGTCTGTCCGGTCAGGCCGGCGCGGTGCGCCACGGCATCTCCAAGGCTCTGACCTATTTCGAGCCGGAGCTGCGCAGCGTCCTCAAGAAGGGCGGCTTCCTGACCCGCGACAGCCGTACGGTCGAGCGTAAGAAGTACGGCCGCATGAAGGCTCGCCGCAGCTTCCAGTTCTCGAAGCGCTGATCGCTTTCAAATCCATGCTTGCGGAAGGGCCGGACCGATGTTCCGGCCCTTTTGCTTTGCGCGGCATCGCAACGCGATCCGGCCAATCCTGCCATGCAACGCTGCATTGACAGCGCAACGCGCTTACCTCATATGTCGCGCATGATGAAGGGTCTGAACCAGGATCAAAGCCGACGCCGCCGCGCATGTCCGCGGACGCGATGACGGCTGCCTGATGACCGCCGTTGCTGCAAGCCGCGCAAACCCTGCGCGGCTTTTGTGTTTCTGATCGTTCCAAATACCGACATGCTGCGGAGTTCGCCAATGTCCCTGCAACAGACCTCATCGAAACCGTCCGTGTTCATCGACGGCGAAGCCGGAACGACCGGCCTCGGCATTGCCGAACATCTGCGTGCGCTGCCGACCGTGACGCTGAAGAGCATCGCGCCCGAGCTGCGCAAGGACGCCAACGCCAAGCGCGATCTGCTCGCAGGCGTCGATCTCATCGTGCTGTGCCTGCCGGACGACGCGGCCAAGGAAACCGCCGCTCTCGCGGCATCCCTGCCCAACGGAGGGCCACGCATCGTCGACGCCTCGACCGCGCATCGCGTGGCGGACGGTTGGGTTTATGGCTTTCCCGAATTGACCGCAGGTCAGGCGGAAGCAGTACGCACGGCGCGCCACGTCTCCAATCCCGGCTGTTATCCGACCGGCGCGGTGGCGCTGATCCGGCCGCTGGTCGAAGCGGGGCTGTTGCCCGCGGACTATCCAATTACGATCAATGCCGTGTCGGGTTACTCCGGCGGTGGGAAGGCGATGATCGAATCCTACGACGCCGGCAAGGCGCCGAACTTCGAGCTGTACGGCTTGGGTCTGGAGCACAAGCATCTGCCGGAGATCCAACAGCACGGATTGCTGACGCGGCGGCCGATCTTCGTGCCGAGCGTCGGCAATTTCCGGCAGGGCATGCTGGTCAGCATTCCGCTGCATCTCGACACCCTGCCCGGCAAACCGAAGGCCGCGGATCTGGAAGCCGCGCTGGCCAAGCATTTCACGGGATCGAAGATGGTCAGCGTGATCCCCGCCGGAGATGCTTCGACCAAGGGTGGCCGCATCGAGCCGGAAGCGCTCAATGACACCAACAAGCTGGAGCTGCGGGTGTTCGGCAACGACGCGCGCGGTCAGGCGATCCTGGTGGCTCGGCTCGACAATCTCGGCAAAGGCGCGTCGGGCGCGGCCGTGCAGAACATTCAGCTCATGCTGGGCTTGGGCGAGTAGCCACCGACCGAAACATCGGCGGCCTGCGGCGCGCGCATCACATGGTGCGCGTGCCAGACCGCAATCATCAGCACGATGGCCGCGCCGCCCTGATGCGCGAGACCCAAGCTCAGCGGCACCACCATCAGCAGCGTCCAGATGCCAAGCGCAGCTTGTGCCAGGACAGCCAATCCAAGCCACCGCGCAGAGCGCACCAGCCGCTCGTCGTCTGCGGTCTGCTCCACCCACACCGCCTGCACGATGACCGCCACGCAGATGATGTAGGCCACCATGCGGTGATTGAACTGCACCGTGGTGATGTTCTCGAACAGGTTCAGATACCACGGCGACAGCGTCACGAGACCGTTCGGGATGATCTGCCCATCCATCAGCGGCCAGGTGTTGTAGGTCAAGCCAGCGTTCAGCCCGGCGACGAAGCCGCCCAGCACGGTCTGCAGCACGATCAGGCCAAGCAGCACCAGCGTGAACCGCCTCTGCCCCGCAGTGATCGTGCGCAAACGCACCTGCGTGCGTTCAGGCAGCAACTCGAGCGCCAGCCAGACGATGAGAGCCAGGATCAGAAATGCGACGGTCAAATGCAGCGCCAGCCGATACTGGCTGACGTCGATGCGCTCGACCAAGCCCGAACTGACCATATACCAGCCGATAAAGCCCTGCAGGCCACCAAGCGCCAGTACGCCCGACAGCTTCAGCGTCATCCCGCGCGGCAGATAGCGGCGCACCCAGAAGAACAGCAGCGGCAGCGCGAAGGCGATGCCGATGAAGCGGCCAAGGAAGCGATGCGCCCATTCCCACCAGTAGATGAACTGGAACTCTGACAGGCTCATGCCTTTGTTGACCTGCTGATACTGGGGGATCTGGCGATACTTCTCGAACGCCGCCATCCAGTCCGCCTCGTTGAGCGGGGGAATGGCGCCCAGCAGCGGCTGCCATTCGGTGATCGACAGGCCGGAATCGGTCAGCCGCGTCGCGCCGCCGACCACGATCATCGCGAACACCAGCGCCGCCATCAGCCACAGCCACACGCGAACGGCAGCTTTCTGGCGCAATGTCGGTCCTCCGGCATGCGGAGCCATTTGCGGCGCGGACATGAGGCGATCTTTCCTGACGCGTTCAACCTGCCTTCTGATAGTAAGAGGCCGGGGCCGGGACAATGCGCCGTGTGGGCGCGGTCGCGGCCCGTGGTAAAGGTCACGCCATGAACATGCGAACCCGCAAGCTGATCGGCGCCGTGCTGCTGCTGATACTCCTGACCGTCTATGCCTTCGTGGCGCTGGCGGTGGCCGTCGTGTTGCAGGTCAGCGAGAGCAAATGGGTGGAGCCGGCGTTTTATCTCATTGCCGGGCTGGCCTGGGTGATACCGGCAGGCATACTGGTGAAGTGGATGGTGCGTCCGGATGAGCCATCGGCCGCGCAGCGCGCAGCGGGCAAGACCTAACAGCGCTTATGCCGCTCTCTGCAGTCGCGCCCGAGATGGCTGTCTCACCGGCCGTGCCAGCTCGATGATGTCGATGTCGGTGACTTCGTAACCGAGGAACAGGTCAACGCCGGCCGAAAGTGCGCCGTTCGCGTTGCCTGGTTCGGACACCGACACACAGGCATCGAAGCGGCCTTCCATGGCCTCGAACAGCATGCGCGCGTCATCGTGTTCAGCGAGCACGATGATGTGATCATAAACCTCGTCCAGCGTATCCAGCACCAGATTCAGCCGGTCGGGGTCGAGCGCGGCCATTGCATCGGTGGCCGGTAAGCCCGCTGCAATCGCGTGCACGCGACAGTTGGCGAGCCGGGTAATGACGTTCTCGAAGGTCGCGGCGCCGAGCACCAGATCATTGATACCGAGCACGCCCGGGCGGGCGGGCGCGTCGATAACTCCACCACCGGCCAGGCTCCAACGAACGAGCACGACCTGCTGCCTGGCTTCGCTGAGCTC